>PKWO01000120.1 GCA_003132085.1 Oxalobacteraceae bacterium
TATACGTCCACTGCCCGAATAGGCCGATGTTGTCGGTGATTTTTCCACCCGCGAAAATACTTGCGGTGGTGAAATGCATTACGCCGTTCTGCGGGAAATCAGCCTCGCCATTGCCGCTCCCGGGGGTTTTGTTGTTGACGCCGGCGCTCGACATGGTAGCCATTAACGCGAGCGGCACTTCGGCACGATTACCCATGGTATAGCCGGTCAACTTGAACTTTCGTCCGTAAGGCGTAAGTTCCGGAAACTGCCCGCCGGCATGGCAGGCGACGCAGTTCTGTCCCGTTTGGCGTGCAAACAACGGAATCGCTTGAGCGCCCATTGGAAGTATCGTCGCCATAATCCCAAGAAGACCAACGAGCAACGACGTCATGCGCAGCCACTTTCGTCCAGTTGTTTTTGCATTGGTGTTAGTAAACATGTTTTCTCTTCTCAAAAAATGACTCTGGTAACGTCATTCGATTTTCATTCATCATTTATTTAGGTGGTCTGGGCAAGGTCAAGATTTACTGCGAACTGCGTTGTGTTCCCGCAGCGCGCGGTTATTTCGACAATGCCTTGACGGTGTTGTCATTGTCATCATTGAAGTAGATGACTTGATTGCCGCTGCTGTCCGTCTTGGCAGCCAGCCCGAACAGCCCGCCGGCCGCGCCCGTATCGAGTTGCATCGGCGCGCCGACGAAACCTATCGCAGGCGAGATTTCAAACAACAAATTGGTGGTGGGCGGTCCATCGATGTCGCCATTGCTGACGACCAGATTGCCGTCCATGAGCAGTGCCGCGCTGATTGGCGCATTGAGTTTTCCGCCACTGGCGATGACCCTGGCCGAAGACGCGGAGGGACCGGAAAACGTCGGCACCGGCGTCGGAGTGTGGGCAGTTCCGCTGCAATTGCCGTTCACAATGATCCCGTCGCTGCCGATGGCGGAGATATTGGAGAAGGCAACCACGCTATAGGAGCTCGTGTCGACGATGTAAAGTGTGTCAATCGAGGGATCGTAGGTCAAGCCCGCGGGTGCGAACACCGCACCCGCAACACCGGCGCCGCAAAAGCCGTTGGCGATTTCCATGAAACCGGTTTGGGCGTCGCCGTTCAGTGTGATCCGGTCGATCGAACCATTCGAAAGGTTGGAGACATACAGCGCGGCCGCTTGGCCATTCGCGGCGGCGGCGTAGGCTTGACTCCATGGGCCGTTAAAGGTATTGGCGGAAAATGGATTAGTGACGGCGCCGGCGGGCGTCGTCAAGGGAACAAGTCTGGAGGAGAAAGCGGAGGCGGAAATGCTATCGTCGGGAAACATGCCCAGGGAGCTGCATCCTTGCAGTTGTGCCGATTGCGCAATGCGGTAAGGCGTTGCGCCTGCAACCGGATGCAGGCCCATGACGGTGGTACCCAGGCCCTGGGTGTTGGTGGCGCCATCATTGAAATTGCAGACGACCAAATCGCCGGCGGTGATCAGGCCTGCGGTGACGGGGGCGATCGCCAGGCCATAGGGATTGCCGCCTTGTTCGATCGGGTCGACGGTCGAGCCAATCGTGGTGATCTTCGACAAGGTACTGAGAATGGAGGGGTTGATCGTTACGGGCGCGCTGCTGGCCGAGGCACTGCCGCCGGCGCCGGTGCAGTTGAGCATATAAGTCACACTGCCGGCGGCGGTCGGCGCCACCACCAGGGAACCGCTGGCGGCCTGGGTGCCGCTGAAGGTGCCGGCGAACGTGCTCGAGGCGGATGCCGTGCAGGCGCTGGCGTTGGCCGAGGTCCAAGTCAGTTTCAGGCTCTGGCCCAGGTTAATGGCCACGGGCATCGCGGGACTGGAAAATGCCACCGTCGGCGCCACTGAGCTGTTGCTGCCAGAGCTACCGGAACAGCCGGCAAGGATTCCAACGCCAACCAGCAGTACCGCCCGGGTCAGCGTGAAATGGCGACTGTTCATAATGCTCTCCTGAAGTAGGTGGATTTAACAATAACGGTTTATGCCGGGGAACGCGCGAAAGGTTCAATGATCCAATTTTTCTCGCTACTTTCCGGCATAGATCGCAGGCGAGCACATTAAAGGGACCCACATGCGAACGATCGCTGACGGCGCCGTCCGGCGCCAGGTTGTTTATTGCACGTAGCATGCATGAAAACGGCTCTTAGGCCACGACCGAGATCTTCCGGCCCTTTGAAGCCGATGCAGGATGGAGAAAGACCGCCGCAGATCTCAATCGAAGACGGATTAGTCGTCTGAGCCAGAAGACCGCAACGATTCAAACCGAGACGGACGAATGGCGTGTGTCATGTGGATTCATGCACCTGGCGGTCGACTACAGATCGCGCCTCCAGCCAACGACCTGCTCATCGCCGCTCTGTAATCGTCACGTCAACCATGCGAATTTAGCGATGTCTCGGCCACATTCGCACCATTCGGAACAATTGCAAACTTTTCGCCCCATACGGCCCGCGGTGCCGTTCCTCAAAACGAAGATAGACGTTACGAAAAGTTTGCACGGGAGCTACCGAAAAATCGATAGATGGTTTGCTTTCTCAGAATTTAATCAAATGACTGGTGATTATTTTCAAAGTTAGTATCCGCCAGACCCCGGTGTAGGTGCTGGTGCCGGTGCGGGTGCAGGTGCAGGTGCAGGAGCAGGAGCAGGAGCAGATGCTGGGGGTGGGGTTGGCGCCGATGCCGCTGCCGCTGCCGGAGCCGGACTCGGAGCTGGCATTGTTGAGCTACTACCTCCGCACGCAGCTAATGAAGAACCTAATAGAGCAATAAGGGCGAGATTCGATAATTTCATGTTCATATATTTCTCCGCATGTAAAAAATGGATTAGAAAAGTGGAAACATCGGTAAAGATAAAAATGTATTTTGCTTAAACCATGCGTTCTGTTTAACATACAGCTGCGTAGCGCTGCCCGGTTTTTTCTGTTGCATTTGACGTGATTTTTTGTTTTTGTTTTTTAAATAGTTATTGAAGAATTCAAAATGAAAATCGGAAAAGTAAACCATAATATCTAGCCGGTTCTCCGTGGTGCTTCCATTCGCGTTCTCACTGTTTTTCGGTTAATACTCGTTTGCAGTGAAATGGTTCAAAAACTTTTTATCGCCAACTTCAGACAAAGCGACTCCATTCCATTAACTGTAAAAATGGTGACTGTTCAGCCGCTGGCGCGAGTGGGGAGTGCGTTTTGGGGAAANNTTTTGAAAAATATTTTTCAAAAAAATTAAAACCTTTTCGATGCAAATGAAGATATACCGAACGTGAAATGAGTTGTCCCCATCTATCTGAAAAAAGGAATGGCAATGAGTATGCAAGAGCGCGGTTTAACATGGTATTGCGCAGGTCTCGCTGCGGTCGGATTAAGCTGCAGCCTATATGGTTGCGGCGGCGGCGGTGGCGGCAGCG
>PKWO01000381.1 GCA_003132085.1 Oxalobacteraceae bacterium
CGCCAGCGGCTGAACAGTCACGGCTTAACTAGATATCCCAAAATAGCCGTGTAGTTCGACGCGCCGGGTTTTTTGCCGACCACCATGAGTTCACCGCTGTCGTGCGGAGCAATATTCAAGGTGAATGCCTTATTGACTTTCGACATGGCAGTCCATTTGTCATTTTGCACAATCGCGATTTGTTCAAATGCCTCGCTTTGTATGTTGAACCGCAGCATTTGACCGGCGCTCAAGCGATACGACAGCGGTGCCTGCTGCACGATCGCCAGATGATAGGGGATGTCGTAGGTGTGGACAAAACTTCCGCCAAAGCCCGGTGCGTTCATTTCCCGCTACACGTCTTGGCCGGCTATGCCCAAATGAAAAAAAGCCGGTTCCATATTTGGCATGGCTTCGAATTCCGCTTTGCTTAAATGCGGGGTGGATTGCNNGGGAAATGCGAGAACATCAACTGTTCCGGAGGCGCCAGGAAGAAGGTTTCAGTCAACCGCTTCACATATTTGCCGTTACTGACATAGCCTGCGCCCCAGGTGGTGTCTACCAGGCGCCATCGGCCATTTATTTTGATCGCGTTCCATGCGTGATTCGGCCGCTCAAACCTGGTTCCGGGAGTATGGCCGTAGGCTTTCGCATACCCTTTAATGGTGACGACTTCCAGGCCGGCCTGGCGTGCCAGCTTTTCGAACAGGGTTGCATAGCCATCGCAGATACTACGGCGTAGTCTGAGCACTTCGTCGGCATTCATTGTCGCCAGTCTGTTGGAAAAATAGGCGTCGACATCGTAGCTGATGCGGTCCGCAACCCAGCGGAAAATGGCGCGCGCTTTTTCGGTGTCGTCGCGGGCCGGCTGCGACAGGTACCTGACCAGCGAACCGGGGGAGGCTTCTTCAGCCGATGGCGTCGCCAGCGCATAGGCGTCGATTAGCGCGATGCGTTTGCCATCGAGAGGTTCGGCTGATGCGGGATGGTAAGCCAAAGCGGTGAGCGTGACGCAGACGGTGCTGAATGCGGCAGAGACGGTGGCAGAGGCTGCGGTATAGGCCGTAGTACAGGCCGCCCGTAAGTTAATGCTTAACCGCATGACAGTCTCCCTTTAAAACTCGCCTGCCCTCGAAAATTGAGAGCTGCCTTTTTCGACCGGCTTTCCAACAGTAATTCCACTTTGTTGTTGTCGAGAAAGATCAAGATTACACCAACCCATAGTCGCGCGCAGTCGCTCCGGGAAACACCGTTTGCAATTCATTGAGGGACAAGCCAAACATGCGCTGGAACAAGCCGCCAAGTACCGCCCGATAATCATTAAGCACCGGAAAGTCGCGGTTCTGAAACAGCGAACGCCGGTCCACGGCAACCTGCTCGCCGACGATGCGGCCGCCCTTGACGGCACCGCCCAGCACCCAGAATACCGAACCGTGCCCGTGATCGGTTCCGCGAGTGCCGTTTTCGCGGAAGGTGCGGCCGAATTCCGAAATCACCACCACCACAGTCTGTTTCCACGTGCTGCCCATTTCTTCGGCGAATGCCGAAAGTCCGCGCCCCAGGTTGTCAAGATTGCCGGCCAATGCGCCGGACGCATTGCCTTGATTGACATGGGTATCCCAACCGCCGACATCGACAAATCCGAGTTGATAGCGGTCCCGCATCAGGCGCGCCATCCGCCGTGCTTCCAGCTCGAATCCTTTCGGGGATATGGCCCCGCGGCTGGCCGCCTCCATTTCCTGTTCGATTTCGCGGCCTACTTCTTGTCGCAAATCGAGCCCTTCGCGCACGCTGTTTTCCAACGGATGGCCGGCATACATGCTCGCCAGCAGATTCGACTGACGCTCGTCGAACTGCGGCTTTCCAACGCCTTTCAGGGAGACATTGGCGACGTTGACGGTTCCTTTGACGATGGTCGGCAACGCGTCGGTGAAAGAGATCGGCTGTACCCCTGTGATTACTTGCGTCAGCCGGTTCATGAAGCCGGAAGAAAAGTCCCGATTTCCGAACCCGGCTTGCCCGGACTCGATGCTGTCCTGCGTCTCGAAGTGGCTGCGGGAGGTGTCGTCGGTGCCGGCGAACGGCATGAACAACGCTTGGCTGCGCGCGTAGAGCGGTGCGATGCTGTCGCGCAGCGCCGGATGCAAACCCCAGGTCGCATCCAGCGCGAGAGCCGACAGCGGGTTTTTGGCGTCCGGTTTGGCAATCGCGATGGTCGGGCGCGATTCGTAATAGAACGGGCTGTTATAAGGAACCAGCAGATTGGCGGCGTCATAGCCGCCACGCAAAAATACCAGCAGGAAGCGGTTTTGGGTGGCCGGTGCGGCAAACAAGCTGCCGGCATGCAGGCCGGCCGAAGACAGCAGCGACAGAGCGAGCGCGCGCTTGACGAACTTGCGGCGTCCCGATTCGACGGCGGGGAGGTAATTGATGGCACGCATGGCAGGCCTATGTGGTTATCGATACATGAAATCGGGGGAAGCGAGCAGATACGCGTTCCATTCCGCTTGGGATGCCGCTTTGTCTAGTGCATGCTTGACCGGCACGCTCATGACGTTGTCGACGGTTTCATAAAACAAGCGGTTCGACAGCATTGGGAAACCGAACGCAAGCGGCGCGCTGCCATCTTCGGAATCGAATAGCCCGGCACTGCCGCCGCCGATCGCGCGTGCTATTTCAAAGCGCTTGGACATTTGGCCGGAACTCGCCCAATCGCTTTCGCGCATGCCGTAACCGTCCGGCGTCAGACGTCCGTATAGCGGTTCTCCCAGAGAGTTCAGCCAATTGTTGACGGGCTTCAGGTTGGTGACGGTTTTGCCGTTGTAGGCCAGCCGCATGGCGGAGACCACGTAGTGCATGGGATCTTTGAACTTGGTTCCCAGCGAGGCGGTGAATTCGCGTGAAGAGAATAGCGTGCGCAACACGGCGGCGATGTCGCCGTTGTTTTGCCGGAAAGTTTTTGCCATGCGATCAACCAGCGCCGGCGGCGGCGCATCGCTGACGAAGTACAACGCCAACTTGTTGCAGATGAAATGCGCGGTGGCCGGTTGCCGCGCCAGCAAATCAACCGCCTGTTCCACTTCGTCCCAGCCCTGGCCGGCGATCGCTTGACCGAGGAATACCTTGTTGCCGAAATCATGCCGCGCGGGATTGAATTCAAAGGCGCCGTCGCGTCGGTAAAGAGCCTGCCATTCCGGCTTCAGTTGCGGTACGCCGGGTTGTGCATTCACGCCCACGCCAGTCAGAATACGCGCAAGCTCCTGCACGTCTTGCTGGGTGTAGCCGCCATTTACACCCATGGTATGCAACTCCAGCAGTTCGCGTGCGTAATTCTCGTTGATCTTGCCGCCCGCGCTTTGCGCATTGTCGAGATAGACCAGCATGGCCGGATGCTTCAGCGTAGCCATCAACAGATCGCGAAAATTACCCAACGCATGCGGCCTGATCGCGTGTTCTTCGTAATCGGCCACCGACCAGCGCAGATTTCCCTTGCTCTGGAATACGCTGAAATGATTGTCCCAGAACCACACCATTTGCTCTTTCAATTGCGCGGGTGAGTACAGCGCCCGCGTCAAATGGCGTTTGCTGGTTTCATAGGCTATTTTTCCGGCCTGCTCATTGAGTTGCTTGCGGGCTTGCTGCTTGTCATCTTCGTTGGGCAGGCCGTTGATGCGGCGATTTTCCTGGTCGACGTCATACAACGATAGCCTCAAGGGCGGGTTGAGCAAATCCGGATGCGCCGGCATGGCGGCGACGCCGGCAGGCGCGCCATCGTCGGCGTGCAATTGCGATTCCAGAAATGCCTTGCGCCCTAGCGTCCGGTATTGGGCAACCGTCGCGCCGTCGATGCCGTAGGTTACGCGATTGAGCCACCGCACATCTTCTTCGGTCAACGGCCGGTTGGCGGCAGCGGCCGGCAGGCTGACGGCGAACAGGCCTGCCAGCAAGCACAAACGCCGGGCGTTCATGCAACGTTCCAGGCACGACAATCATGCATATCCGTTTGGCGTTTCATAGTCATCCTTCCAAAGGTGCGACAACATTGCCTTTGTACTCAATAACGCATGGTAGCGCCGCACAGTCCGCTCGATTTGGTAAGGATTGAAACAAAATGTATCGGAAGGGGAGATGGGCAAACCGCGTTCGGGTCGATTGTCCTGAATTAGGCAGGATAGCGGCAGGATAGCGGTAGGTCCGGGATGACGGCGGATGTCGTCCGGGACATACGATGGCAGACTTAAGTCGCCGAAAGGCGTTGCGCGCGGCCAGTGCGGATGTGCACATCCGCACTGGCCCGCATTGAGAGGGGAAAGCAGTGCGTACCGGGCCACCGGTCGCGGCCTTATTTGATGTCTTCTTCGGTAACGCCTGGTGGCAACATGCCGGGAACGTAGGCAGTTCCGAAAAATGCCCGCATATGGCCGCTGGTCCGCACGACCAAACCCTCTTGCCGAATCGACAGGTGGGTGTGGCCGACATGCTTGACATTTGCCGCGCTGGAATACGTGTCGAAGTAAGAGGGCCCCATCAACTGCCGCAAGTCCGGAACCGTGGGTCCTCTCCAAGCGACTGCGAACACGGTGCCGGTCGAGGTGGCATATTCGCGGACCGTGGTGCCGGCCGAGGTGGTCATTTCGTGTACGGTGTAGTTGGCGGCGGTCTTGTTGGCCACCGGCAACGTGGCTTTCATGTGCATGCGGTCGGCTTGAACGGTCGACAGGTCGCCGCCCAGCGCCGCCAACGCGATAGAAGGTGCTGCCAACGCGATCAGCGCAATCTGCAATACGGGCAAATTCAGTTTCATTTTTTCCTCTTTCCGGTGTGATCGGCAATCAACTCAACAGCGAAAGCGTATCACGCTTTGCCGTTTGGCTGCCGGTTCGGACCAAGCGGAAACGCGTAAACCGTGAAATCAGCCTAGACGCGCAATCCGGGGTTGCGCGCGACGATCGGCATGACGGCAACATGAGATGACGCCATTGTTGCTGCAATTAAATAGTCCAATTTGCAGCAACTTCGCAGCAAGTTCGCAGCAAGCGCGCAGCAAGCCGAAAATTCGACCCCGAAAGCGGCGCTGTTCGGTGCTTTGCGGAGACCTCTTCTCTGTGACACTGTTTCAGTCCGTCAAATATAAGTGGCATAAGCGGCATAAGCGGCATAAGCGGCACGGACAATTCACGACATTGCGAGGTTCCATGTTTTACATGACCGTACTAGGTTTGGGTTTGGCGATTGCCGCCATTTTCTCCGGGCAGTTTATAGAAGGTGCGTCGTTATGGGCATTGGCGCAACCGGGTGCCTTCGTGATCGTATTCGGCGGCACTCTCGGGGCGGTAGTCGCGCAAAGTTCGCCCAAGGATTTTTTGATGGGAGTGCGGCTGTTGCAATGGCTGTCGCGCCCTCCGGTTTCAGACCGTGAAGAATATATCAACGAAATTGTCGGTTGGTCGCGGATCGCGCACCGGGATGGCGCGCTCAAACTGGATAGCCTGGCCGACGCGATTGCGGACCCGCTGCTCAAAAACGGCGTGGAGATGATCGTCGACAACTACGATCCCGAATATATTCGCGACACCCTGATGATGGATGTGCGCATCCGCGACGCGCGGCTCAGGCATGCTGCCAAGATGTGGGAGTCGGCCGGTGCGTATGCGCCTACCATCGGTATCCTGGGCTCGGTGGTCGGTTTGCTGCAAGTGATGAATGGCTTGGGCGACGTCTCGAAATTGGGAGCCGGCATCGCGGCAGCGTTTGTGGCGACCATTTATGGCCTGGCGTTAGCCAACCTGGTTTTTCTGCCGCTTTCCACCAAGCTGCGCGCCATCATTTTCGAACTGACCTTGCGCGATGAATTGCGGATAGAGGGGTTGACCATGATCGCCCAAAACAAGCAACCTCGGCTGGTGGAACGCACGTTGGTGGCGGCCGGCGAGCAAGCCGGCAATGTGGTCAATATCCGGCGGGTGGCATGACCATGCGGGATTTCATCTCTTTTCAACACGATATTGAACCAGGCGACGCGGCCGGCAACAATCGCTGGATGGTGTCGTACGCCGACTTCATGACGCTGTTGTTTGTCTTGTTTCTGGTGCTCTACGCGAGGTTGCCGAAACAGCATGACGTGAGCGTTCCGGTTGCGCAATCGCTGCATGCGCCCATCATTCCTGGAATACGACCGCGCCATATACCATTGCCGATCCAGCCGAAGCCGGTCATGCGGTCTCCAAATCCGTCAATCGACAAACAGCGGATGCTGTTGCAAGAATTGGCTCGCACGTTTACCGACCTGGTGCAAGCCGGCGATATCACGCTGGTGACGCGGGAAGAGGGTGTTTTGCTGGAAATCAAGGATAGCGCGCTGTTTGCGAGCGGCACCGCGCAACCTGCGGCACAGGCCGGCGGCATCGTTGCGAAGATTTCCGGCGTATTGTCAAAAAATAGCAATCAAGTGGTGGTCGAAGGGCATACCGACAGCGTGCCGATTCAAACCGCGCAATTCCCGTCGAATTGGGAATTGTCGTCCGCGCGTGCCGCCTCGGTGGTGCGGGCTTTGCAAGAAAGCGGCATCAGTCCCAATCGGCTGACCGCTTCCGGATTGGCGGAGACCAAGCCAAAAAGTTCAAACGACACCGCGCAGGGACGAAGCGAGAATCGTCGCGTGAGTTTGCTGGTATTGAACAACTAGCAATAAGGCATGATGGAAATCGTCATGCAAAAAGCCGTTCGGCAGTTAACCGAACGGCTTTTTGTTTCGGCGCTAGCGGAATGTCATTCCATTTGCGGCGATCGCCGGAGGCGGGTTCAGAGCTTGCCGGACAAACTGATTCCAATGATTCTCGGGGCGATCCGATACGCCTCGTTGTAGGTGCTTTGTACAACCGGATGTTGGATGATCATGTCATTGTTCAACAGGTTTTTCACAAACAGCGACAATTCCCATTTATCCCAGGTTAGACCGGTGCTGGCATCGACGGTATGGTAGGCCGGGCGCTGGTAGTCGGGGTTGCTTGGGTCCAGCGCGCCGTTGCTGCTGCCGGTCCAATGTGCGGCGGCTCGCGCAAAACCGTAGGTATCGCCGCTCACAATGAAATTGTATTGACCGGACAACGACACGTTGAATTTGGGCACGCCTGGAATCTTGGCCCCGTCCATGGCGCCGGTAATTCCGGCATTTGCGCCGGCACTGTCGGCCAGGGTCGCATGGGTGACGCCGGTTGCCAGATC
>PKWO01000190.1 GCA_003132085.1 Oxalobacteraceae bacterium
GCTTCAGGCTCGGTGAACAGGGCAACGTCTGAGAAAAATCATCACTTAAGATAGGTTTTCGGGTGAAGTAAACAAAAGCACGATTTCCCAGTTACTAGATTCACTCGGATTGGGGAGCCAACATGACCCCAAACCACTGTGTCAAATTTGTGCCATGACGACGCAGGAATTAACAGTTTATGGCATGTGTAACATTGGATTAAGCTTTGGAAAGAGCGGTAAGTGGTTGATTAATATAGCTATTGAAAATCTAAAGCAGGCTTCGCAATGCGAAGGTCGTGAGTTCGATCCTCATCCGCTCCACAAATAAAATCAAAGAGTTACATACTTCCTGTCCTTGGAATGATAACTTTTCCGGTTCGGCAAGCTTATGCTTCCAAAGCTGGCATGGCAATTTTATGCTTTCCTGTGCATCAGCTAAAGCCGGAGCAATACGTTCAAAACGAGGAATTTGCGTCTTTACATCAAACCAAGTCATTTAAATCGCAAACCAGCTAATCATTCAAAGTAGTTACGCTTATCTAACCAAACATGAATTAGCTCGCGTTCAGCGTCAATTAGAAATCTCGCTAACAGAGTATTGTGCGTGTTCAAAATTCGGCGATCGGCCGATATTGCGCGGCGGGTGGCATGGATTCATGATGACCAAGCGAAAGCGGGGAAACCAATTCACGTCACATTAAACGCAACGGCCATTGAGACGTTGACCAAACAGATTGGCAAGCATCCGAAGTCGGTATTTACTTACAAGGGGAAGCCAGTCATTCAGGTCAATACGAAGGCATGGTACAAGGCGGTCGGGCGAGCGGAGCTTGAAAATTTCCGCTGGCACGATCTGCGGCACACCTGCGCGAGTTGGTTGACTCAAAGCGGTGTGCCGCTCAATGTGATGCAGGAAATGGGCGCGTGGGAATCGGCAGAAATGGTGCGACGTTATGCACACCTTGCACCGGAGCAGTTTTCTCAACACGCTCGGGTTGTGGACGATATGCTGAATGGAATAAATCTGACACATCAATAACAAAAGGGCGACCAGTTGCGCTAACCCTTTGATTCGACTGGTGGAGCGGATGAGGATCGAACTCACGACCTTCGCATTGCGAACGCGACGCTCTCCCAGCTGAGCTACCGCCCCAAGTCAACATATCCAACGGATTCCGGTTTCAAGTATATCTAAAAATTCGCATATTGGGCACTACCCTCGCATTTGAAAATTACCGGATCGCGTTTATTTTTTTTGTAACGATTTGCGCAGGAACACACAATTTCCCATGTGGGTTACCTGCCTGATCCCCGGTCCGATTCCACGCGGCGAGCCCGACTGCGTCCTCGTTGCGACCCTTGCATTCACCGCGATTCAAGAGGGTGCAAGCGCTCATCCAAGCGCTGACGTGATCGCGTATTTCCAGGCGAAATTTTTCCCCCGACGCTAATAGGAAACGATCTTTCTTCATTGACATGAAATTATGTCAAATTCGCCGCCGCTGCCGCTATGTGAAAACGGAAGGTTGCCGCGCCAGTTTTTCGGGGACAATTGCAGGGTACAATATGTACAGTACTGTCCCGGCTAAATCACATTTGCGTTGTTTTTGTCAACGAAGATGCAGCCGATGGCGCGCCCCGTCGTGCGACAAGCCGCATAAGTAAGATATGTCTTCAAAAAACGCCGCCAAGTGACTGAATCTATTGACGGAAATTCGTTTGCACCACTATAGTTGCGGGATGAATTCCGATTTCAATCAACTTTCCGAAAAAATTGGCCAACTGGCTGAGATGGCGCAATCGTTGCGCCGTGAAAATGCCGGGCTGCGCCTGAATGCATTGGCGCTCGCCGCCGAGAATGCCGACTTGCTTCAACGTATTGATGAAGCGCACCGACGCGTATCTGCGCTGCTGGAAAAGATCCCGGCTCCTGAACAAGATGAGGAGGCCGCATGATACAGCTCAATGTTTCCATTATGGGGCAGCCCTACAAGCTTGCCTGCAAAGAAGGAGAAGAGGCGGCGTTGCAAGACGCGGTCGCCTATCTGGACGGCAAGATGTGTGCGATTCGCGATGCCGGTAAACTGAAGGGGAATGACCGCATCGCCGTGATGGCTGCGCTTGGAATCGCTGCTGAATTATTAGGCACCAAATCTACTGAAGGCCCGCTGGCTGACATGACAATGTCGGAAGTAAAGCAGAAAATTGCTGCGATGCATGCCGTGTTGGATTCCGCTCTCGCTCCGCAAGAAAACCTTTTTTAATTTCGCTCAAAGTGTTTGACATGGGACCTGATCGGAGTAAACTCAAGATCCCTGCCGTGTTCGCGATTGCCATATATTCCTTGAACCATTTATGCGCATCGGTTGCGGAATTTTGTTTGATGGGTGTGATCGTCGCTAGTCCGATGAACCCGAAGTTGAACTAACTGTGACCACCTTGAACCGTCTTGGTTCGGGATGCCGGCACAGCGGCACAGGCGGGGCTTGATTCGGAAGCGGTTGCATCATCATGCAACCGCTTTTTTTATGGTTGTCCATTTTTCGGCCGCGATAGCAAAAACATGAAGCACTATTGGTTGATGAAATCGGAACCGGGTGAAGTGAGCATTGACGATGCGCTCAACGCACGTCAGCAAACGGTTCCATGGACCGGCGTGCGGAATTATCAGGCGCGAAATTTCATGCGCGACGCGATGCAGGTCGGCGACGGCGTGTTGTTTTATCACTCCAGTTGCGCTGAACCCGGCATTGCGGGATTGGCCGAGGTTGCCAGCGGGCCATATCCGGACGACACTCAGTTCGATGCCAAGAGTAAATACTTTGATGCCAAGGCGACGCCGGAGAGCCCGCGCTGGATGATGGTTGACGTGCGGGCGTTGCAGAAAACCCAGTTGCTGCCGCTGGCGGAATTGCGTGCGCAGGCGAGCCTGGAAGATCTGCTGATCCTCAAGCGCGGCAATCGTCTCTCGATCACGCCGGTCACGCCGGAGCAATGGCGTTGCATTATTAAGCTATTGCACAAATAGCTTGAAATAGCCGCCGATGTCAGGCTTGTCGCCGGGCGCGATATGCCGGCGTTTCACCATCCAAATTCGCGCCGTGCGCTACTGCATGCTTGTCGGCGCCGTATTGTTCCCGTAACGCCTTTTTTTGCACCTTCGCCATCGCGTTGCGCGGCAATTCGTCGACGAAGACGATGCGTTTCGGCACCTTGAAATTGGCGATCTTCCGCTTGAGCGCGGCGATCATGGCGTCGGCGGACAAGCGCGCCCCCGGCTTGCCGACGACAATCGCAACGACCGCTTCGCCATAGTCCGGATGCGGTACGCCGATTACCGCCGATTCGGCTACACCGTCCATCTCGTCGAGCACGGATTCGATTTCTTTGGGGTAGACGTTAAATCCGCCGGAGATGATCAAGTCCTTGCTGCGTCCGACGATCCACAAGTAGCCGTCGCCGTCGAACTTGCCGACGTCGCCGGTGACGAAATATCCATCTGCCGTAAACTCCTCGGCGGTTTTTCCCGGCATGCGCCAATATCCTTTGAACACGTTCGGCCCCTTCACCTGAATCGCGCCGATCTCGTCGGTCGAGCAGACCTGTCCCTGGTCATTCGCCACGCGCACCGAGACGCCCGGCAGCGGCAGCCCGACGCTGCCGCCGATTCGTCTGCCGTCGCAAGGGTTGGATACCAGCATGGTCGTTTCACTCATGCCATAGCGTTCCAGTATGGCATGGCCGGTGCGCGCGATGAATTCATGGAAGGTGTCGAGCAGCAGCGGCGCCGACCCTGAAACGAACAAGCGCATGTTGACGCATGCTTTGCGGTCGAACAGCGGTTCCGCCAGCAGCCGCACGTAGTAGGTCGGCACCCCCATGAAAACGGTTGAGCGGGGCAAATACCGCAGCACTTCGGCGCTGTCGAACTTGGGCAGGAAAATCATCTTGCTGCCGTTTAGCAGCGCGCCATGCGAGGCGACGAATAATCCATGTACGTGGAACAGCGGCAGCGCATGCAGCAATACGTCGCCGGGTTGCCACTGCCAAGCCTGTTGCAATGTCTTGGCGTTCGAGGCGAGGTTGTCGTGGCTCAGCATCGCCCCCTTGCTGCGGCCGGTGGTGCCGGACGTGTAGAGAATGGCCGCCAGATCGTCAGGCTGCCTGGTGACTGTCTCGCACAGGTCGGAGTGATGGGTGGCGCGTTCCAGCAGCGAGCCGGTGCGCCGGTCGGACAACGTGAACACGTGCCGGGTGCCCGACTTGAACGCGATTTGCGACACCCAGCCGAAATTTTGCGGCGAGCAAACGACGACGGCCGGCTCGGCATTGCCGATAAAATAGTCGATTTCGTCGCCCCGGTATGCGGTATTGAGCGGCAAGTAGATAAAGCCGGCGCGCAGCGTGGCGAGGTAGAGCAGCAGCGCTTCCGGCGATTTCTCGACTTGCACCGCGATCCGCGCATCGGGCGGCAGGCCCAGGCTAAGCAGCAAATTAGCCATTTTTGCGGTGGCGCGTTCAAGGTCGCCCCACGAATAATACTGTCCGTCGTGCGTTTCGATGCAGCAGGCGCTCTTGTCTGCCGGGAACCTGGATGCGAATAGTGCGTATAGATTAGCGTTCATGGAAGTTTTTTAACGATGTAACGAATGCGTCATGTGCCGGCTGCCGGGGCGCTGTCGGGTCTGATGTTGATAGGCTCATTTTCCCTGAAAAACAGGATTGCGCTTGGTCAAAAAGCATTGCACGCCTTCCTCGTAGTCTTGCGACGCCAGAAAAGAAAAGGCGGCATTCAGTTCTTGCCGGTTCAAGGGTTCGGGTGCCGCCGACAAGCGGCGCACCAGTTGCTTGTTGGTGCGTGCCGCGAGCGGCGCACCTTTGGCAATCTGTTTCGCACAAGCGCGTGACGCGGTCAGCACGTCGTCCGCAATGCGGTGCAGCAGTCCTTTTTCTTTGGCTTCTGCGGCGTCGAATACGCGGCCTTCCAACAGGATTTCCAAGGTACGCGCTTTCCCGATCAATTGCAGCAGGCCCTGCAGCTCTCCGGGCGCCAGCGGAAAACCCAGGCGGTTGACCGGTATGCCGAAGCGGGCCGAAGGTGCGGCAATTCTCAGGTCGCAGGCGCAGGCAATTTCAAGTCCGCCGCCGATACACACTCCTTCGATTGCCGCAACGGTCGGAATCGGGCATGCGGAGATCGCGTCCAGCGCCGGCGCTATGATGTTGGTGTGGTAGTGAATTCCTTGCTCAATGGTGCTGCGGACGGTCGAAAATTCGTCGATGTCGGCGCCGGCGGCAAAGTTGCCGCCGGCGCCGCGCACGATCACGCAACGCAGGTTTGGCTTTTGCGACAGGCTCGCGAAGGCCGCGGTTAATCCTTCCCACATGGCGACATCGAGCGCATTCAGTTTGCCTGGATTCGCCAGCGTCACCGTTGCGATGTAGCCCACTGATAGGATATCGATGGCCGACATGATCGGGGTCAGGCTTGGCTATCCGTCTTGCGGTAGGCGATCGCCAACAATGCGATGCCCAGCACAATCATCGGCAATGACCACAATTGTCCGGCTGAAATTGTGACGCCGGCAAAGCTGACTTCGTAGTCGGGAACGCGGAAGAATTCCGTGAACACGCGCGCGCATCCATATAATAAGGAGAACATCCCGCTCACCGCCATGCGGGGGCGCGGCGTGCGCGCATACAGCCACAGGACGACAAACAGCAGAACGCCGTCTACCAGCGCTTGATACAGCGGCGACGGATGAACCGGATGATCAATTCCCGGCCACATCATGGCCCACGGCAAACTGGGGTCGGCCATGCGGCCGGGCAGCTCGGCGTTGATGAAGTTGCCGATGCGCCCCGCGGCGTATCCGAGCGGTACCAGCGGGGCGATGAAGTCCAGGATGTCCATCACTTTGCGCCCGCGTTTGCGCCCCCAAAAGGCCATCGCTATCATCACGCCGATAAAACCGCCGTGAAACGACATGCCGCCTTTCCAGACGGCGAATATTTCCAGCGGATTCGAAAAATAATAGTCCGGGTGATATAGGATGACCTCGCCCAGGCGTCCGCCGAGCACCACCCCTAATACGCCGTAGAACAGCATGTCATCGAGGTCCTCCACCTTCCAGCCGGCGGCGGCAATGTGCGCTTGCTTGATCCGCACGCGGCCAAGGGCAAGGAATTGCGCAAAAGCCAACAGGTACATGATGCCGTACCAATGCACATGCAGCGGGCCGATTGAAAAGGCGATGGGGTCGGGCATCGGATGGATCAGCATTTATGATTTCTTTCGCAATAATTCCAAAAAAGCGCGTAATACCGGTGACCGATTGTCGCGCCGCCATGCCAACCCGGTTTCTACAACGGGTGCTTTGCCGGCAAGCGACTTGTATTCGACACCGGGCCTTTTGAGGTTCGACACGGATTGTGGCACAAGTGCGATTCCCATGCCTGCCGAAACGAGTCCAACGATGGTTTGCATCTGGATGGCCTCTTGGGCGATGCGGGGCGTCAAGCCGGCTTCATGGAAACACGCCAGGATGGCGTCGTGCAGCGCCGGGGCAATCCGCCGCGGGAAAATGATCAGCGGCAGGTCGGCTAAACTGGTCAAGGGCACCGGATGCCTGCCGCGCAATGCCTTCAATCCCTGCGGGGCGGCCACGATCAACGGTTCCGACAACACGGTTGCATAGTCCAGATCCGCCTTCGCCTTATCGGATAAAGGGGGAATCAGCAGGCCGGCGTCGATCGTCCCTTGAATCAGGTCTTCCAGTTGAACGTCGCTGGTTGCTTCGCGCAAATCGATTTGAACATGGGGGTACGCTTCACGAAATTCGCGCAGGAAGGCCGGCAGCACGCTATAGTCCGCAGTGGAGACGAACGCTAATGACAGGCGGCCGGTTTCGCCTGCCGCGGCGCGTTGCACCAGGTCCGGCAATGCCGCAGCCTGCAGCAGTATGCGTCTGGCTTCCGGCAGCAGGGCGGCGCCGGCCGGGGTGAGCGCCACGCTACGGTTGGTGCGCGCAAACAGCGGCGTCCCCAGCGCGGCTTCCAGCGACTGTATGGTTTGCGACAGCGGCGGTTGGGTCATGTGCAGACGCACCGACGCCCTGCCAAAATGCAATTCTTCGGCTACCGCCACAAAATAGCGCAATTGCCGTAGTTCAAAATTCATCGCGTTCTCGAATAGTTTTTCAGATATAGTTTTTTAGATTGATATGAAATACATATCAATCAACAATGAATCATATATTTGACAGGCGGCTTTGCGCAAGGCACTCTTACGCATAAATTCAATTCTGGAGGCAACATGGCATTCAACCGTCGCTCGAAAAACATTACCCAAGGCGTGGCGCGCAGCCCGAATCGTTCAATGTATTACGCGATGGGCTACGAAAAGGAAGATTTCGACAAACCGATGGTCGGCGTCGCCAACGGCCATTCGACCATTACGCCCTGTAATTCCGGGCTGCAAAAGCTGGCCGACATCGCGATCTCGACCATCAAGGCGGCGGGCGCCAATCCGCAGGTGTTCGGCACGCCGACGATCTCGGACGGCATGTCGATGGGTACCGAGGGCATGAAGTACTCGTTGATTTCCCGCGAAGTGATCGCCGATTGCATCGAAACGGCGGTCAACGGTCAATGGATGGACGGTTGCGTGGTGATCGGCGGCTGCGACAAAAACATGCCCGGAGGCATGATTGGGCTGCTGCGGACCAACGTACCGGGCATCTATGTGTATGGCGGCACGATCAAACCGGGTAACTGGAAAGGCAAGGATCTGACGATCGTTTCGGCGTTTGAAGCGGTCGGCGAATTTACCGCAGGGCGTATGTCGCAAGAGGATTTTGACGGGATTGAGCGGAATGCCTGTCCGTCGTCGGGGTCGTGCGGCGGCATGTATACCGCCAACACGATGTCCTCGTCATTCGAGGCGCTCGGCATGTCGCTGCTGTATTCGTCCACCATGGCAAACCCGGACGACGAAAAGACCGGCTCGGCCGCGGAGTCGGCACGGGTGCTGGTGGAGGCGATCAAGGCCGACCTGAAGCCGCGCGACATCGTCACGCGCAACGCGATCGAGAACGCGGTAGCCGTCATCATGGCAACCGGCGGTTCGACCAACGCGGTGTTGCACTACCTGGCGATTGCGCATGCTGCCGAGGTAGAGTGGACTATCGACGATTTTGAACGCGTGCGTTTGCAAGTTCCGGTTCTATGCAACCTGAAGCCGTCCGGTCAGTACGTTGCGACCGATTTGCATAAAGCAGGCGGTATCCCGCAAGTGATGAAATTGTTGCTGAACGCCGGTTTGCTGCATGGCGATTGCATAACGATCACCGGACGCACGTTGGCCGAAGAGTTGGCGAATATCCCAGACGCGCCGCCTGCCGGCCAAAACGTGATCATGCCGATTGAGAAGGCCTTATATAAACAAGGGCATTTGGCAATTCTGAAGGGGAATTTATCGACTGAGGGATGCGTGGCCAAGATTACCGGCTTGAAGAATCCGGCCATTACCGGCCCGGCGCGCGTGTTTGAAGACGAATATTCTGCGATGGATGCGATTTTGGCCGATCAAATCAAGCCCGGCGACGTTCTGGTGCTACGCTATCTCGGGCCGAAAGGCGCACCCGGCATGCCGGAGATGTTGGCGCCCACTTCGGCGCTTATCGGCAAAGGTCTGGGCGAATCGGTCGGTTTGGTGACGGATGGACGTTTTTCCGGCGGGACCTGGGGGATGGTGGTCGGGCATATTTCACCGGAAGCCTATGTTGGCGGCACAATCGCGCTGGTACATGAAGGTGATTCGGTTACCATTGATGCTCGTCAGCAACTGATTCAGTTGAACGTGGCGGATGATGAAATTGCCCGTCGCCGTGCTGAATGGCGCGCACCTGCACCGCGTTACACGCGTGGCGTACTGGCAAAATTCGCGGCGCTGACGTCGTCTGCGAGTAAAGGAGCGGTAACCGACGGGGGATTCTGACGGTTGCGACAATGCCGCATTTTGCAGATGCGGCATTGTTTTGATGGCTTCATTGACCCGGCTGCCATGACGTCAAGCGACCTTTTTGAGGATCGCACAGCCGGCATGAACCGCCCTACTTGAACGTTTTTTTTACGCGATCTGTGCGCGCCTTGTCCAGTTTGTCATGCGCTTTGCGTTTGTCTAAACCCAGCATTCGCTCGATGAATTCAAACCAGATGAACGCTACCACCATCAGTCCGACAATCCACCACCATGACAGGTTGGCAATAGGTCCCACTTCAAAGTACCTTAGCGCTGTTAGCAGAACAATAATGATGATGAGTGGCATCGTGACTCCTTTGCGAGACAGCATAGGGTGAAAGAGTTCAATGGTCAACCGCAAGTGTGCCATACGCGCACCGCGTTATATCGTAATATCTGGGCTGGGCAAAATTTCGACATATAAACCGCAATACTATTTTTGGAGAAATGAATGAAACGTGCATTGTTAATTTGTTTGGCTGCCAGTGCGATGGCTTCTCAGGTCGCGATGAGCGCTGATGCGCCTGCCGACTTGGCAAAATCGAAGAATTGCCTGGCCTGCCACTCGGTTGCAGCCAAGATTGTCGGCCCAGCCTACAAGGATGTGGCGGCAAAATATGCGGGTCAGAAGGATGCGGAAGACAAGCTGGTGCAGAAGGTATTGAAGGGCGGCAGCGGCGTATGGGGACCGGTGCCTATGCCAGCCAATGCACAAGTGACGGAAGCGGAAGCGCGCGTTCTGGTTAAGTGGGTGCTTTCCCAAAAATAAGTGTTTGTCCGAAAAAAAAGCGCCTGGTCCGTAGACCAAGGCGCTTTCCTGCTACCGGTCGAAGCTTAGTGCGTAACCATGATCAGTTCGCGCTTGCCGCCCTTGTACGTATATAGCGTCATCGTGCCGTCTTTCATGTCGCCATTTTTGTCAAACTCGATATTGCCGGTGATGCCTTTGTATTTGACCTTGGCCAGGAACGGCAAATATTTTGCAGGTTCTGCGGAACCGGCTTTTTTCATCGCTTCAACCATGGTCATGACTGCATCATAGACATACGGTGCGTAGATCTGCACGTCAATGCCGAATTTCTTTTTGTAAGCTGCTTTCCAGTCTTCCATGGCTTTTTTGCCGGACTCTTCAACGCCGCCCGCTTCGGCGCAAACCACTTGGCCGTCGGCCATTGCGTCGCCTGCCAGGGTTGCCAGCGCTTCAGTACAGATACCGTCGCCACCCATGAATTTGGCCTTGATGCCCAGGGCCTTCATTTGACGCAACATCGGGCCGGCTACCGCATCCATGCCGCCGAAGAAGATAACGTCAGGGTTGGTGCCCTTGATCTTGGTCAAAATTGCATTGAAGTCTGTCGCTTTGTCGGTAGTATGTTCGGTCGCAACGATATTTACGCTGGCCAATTTGCTTTTTGCGCCTTTGGTAAACTCGGTGGCAACACCTTGGCCGTATGCAGTGGCGTCGTCAATCACTGCAACTTTCGTGGCTTTGCTCACTTGAACCGCGTAGCGGCCCAGCGTGCCGCCCAATTGACCGTCGTTCGCGCAAACGCGGAAGGCTGTATTAAAGCCTTGCAGCGTGTACTTGGGATTGGTAGCCGATGGGGAGATTTGCGGAATGCCTGCGTCGTAGTATATCTTCGACGCCGGGATCGTGGTGCCGGAGTTCAAGTGACCGATCACACCGTTGACCTTGGCATCGACCAGTTTTTGTGCAGCAGCGGTACCTTGTTTCGGATCGGCAGCGTCGTCTTCCGCGAGGAGTTCGAACTTGACTTTTTTGCCGCCGATCATGACGCCCTTGGCGTTCAAGTCGTCGATCGCCATTTTTGCGCCGTTCTCATTGTCTTTTCCAAGGTGGGCAATTGCGCCGGAGATTGGCCCGACGTGGCCGATTTTGACGATTTGTTCCTGAGCGGAAACTGTTCCTGCAAAGGCAAATGCGATTGCGCCAGCCAGCGGAATCATTTTTATGGTCTTAAACTGCATGAATATCCTCCTAATGATTGAAAAGAAACAAGGTAACTGCAACACTCACCTATTCAGATTCCTGAATAAGAAGACGGTACAACATATAAAACCGTTCGCAAAGAGTTTTTGTGCGGTTTTTTTGAGTTTTCCACAACTTTTATATGCCAAAATTTCACACTCTCGACAAAGTAGATCGCAAGCTTTTGAATCTCTTGCAGAAGGACAACCAGATACCTACGCGGACATTGGCCGACAAGGTTCACATCTCGCAGCCGACTTGTTTGCGCCGCGTGCGCGACCTGCGCCAAGCGGGCATCATTAATGCCGATGTCGCGATGGTGGATCCTTTCGCGCTGGGCTATGGCATGCTTGCGTTTCTCGAAGTGTCGCTGACCAATCAATCGGACGAACACATGCAGGCGTTCGAGGCGCGCATGGGCAAGGAAACGGAGGTCATGCAGTGCTATTTCGTGTCCGGCGACTACGATTATTTCTTGGTCGTGCATGTGATTGATATGGAGGCGTATTACCAGTTTGTGCGACGCGTCATTTCCGGGTCCGGGAATGTCCGGCATTTTCAGTCGCGATTTCCAATGAAGCGCGCAAAATTCGCGACACGCATCGCTTTTGATGAAAAAGCCGCTGAACTGCAGGTGCGCGTATCGAAATAATTTGTCTCTTTTTTGCAACACATTCTCATCGGGAGCGTCGGGTGCCAAAAAAGAATTTATGGGTGTCAGAGGCGTAACGGCACAGAAGAAGGGCGGGATATAGGCGTTAGAAGCCGCGGGACACATGCTCCGCGGGATCAAGAGGCTAGACCGGTTGCGCTTTCACTGAGCCGATATGCGAGCGTTCCGGCATTCCGGTGAACGCGAAATCAACCTCCGGCCGGCGTCCGGAGACGAGGTCGGCCACTGCGCGGCCTGAACCGCAACCCATGGTCCAGCCCAGCGTTCCGTGTCCGGTATTCAAGAACAGGTTGTTGTATTTCGTTTTGCCAATGTAAGGCACGTTGGAGGGGGTCAGCGGACGCAATCCGGTCCAATAGGCCGGATTGTCGTAGTCGCAGGCATCGGGAAACAATTCTTGGGTGCGACGCGTAATGGCGTCGCAACGGGCCGAATTGAGGTCGCGCGTATAGCCGTTCAACTCGCAAGTGCCGGCTACCCGCAGGCGGTCGCCGAGGCGGGTCACCACCAGTTTGTAACCGTCATCGGTTAGCGACACCGAGGGCGCTGCGCCTGAATTGATGATCGGGTAAGTCGCCGAATAACCTTTGCCCGGATAAATCGTCAAGTCGATGCCGATCGGTGTCAGAAGAGGCACCGAAAAGCTTCCCATCGCCATGACGAAGGCATCGGCGCGCAGAACCTGATGGCGGCCTTCAGCGTCAATCACTTCGACGCCGGTGATCTTGGCGTCCGCCCCTGTGCCCTCAATCAATAGTCGCGTCACCGTCGTGTTGAAGCGAAAATCGACACCGGCCTGGGTCGCCTTTGCGGCCAAGCCGGTCGTGAACTTATAAATATCGCCGGATTCATCTGTGGCCGTAAAGTCGCCGCCGACGATCTTGTCCCGTATTCTTGCTAACGCCGGTTCAATGTTGACTACCTCTTCGGCGCTGATGGAGTTCCGCGGGCAACCGAGCTCGCGCATCAGTTTGGCCGCCGGCAGCGAGTCGTCAAAATCTTTCTGGTCGGTGTAGAAATGCAGGATGCCTCGCGTCAGGCAATCGTAGTCGATCCCGGTTTCGGCGCGTACCGCTTGCAGCGTTTGACGGCTATATTCGGAAATCGCAACGATTTGGCGAATGTTGTAAGCGGTGCGGGCGGGCGTGCACTCGCGCAGGAAATGCATACCCCATTTCCATTGCAGCCATTCGGGACGGAAACGATAGAGCAGCGGCGCGTCTTCCCGACCCAGCCACTTCAATACTTTCATGGGTGCAGCCGGATTGGCCCACGGTTCGGCATGTGAAACCGAGATTTGGCAGCCGTTGGCAAAGCTGGTTTCCAGTGCCGCTCCGGGTTGGCGTTCGACCACCGTGACATCGTGTCCGGCCTTATTTAAAAACCAGGCGGACGCCGTGCCGATGATGCCAGAACCCAAAACGATAACTTTCATGATAGTCCCTGTGATTCGATACCGGAATTGTAGAAAGTTCCGGATCATTTAGGTGGGCAATTGCCCACCATAAATTTTTATTTATAAACAGTTTTTTGAACTCTGCTGTTCAAAAGTAAAAATCTTCCTCAAATATTTATTTTTTTGCTGTTTGCATTCTGAATACCTCATCCCTGACTGCCTGAGAGATCACCTCCTGTAACGAGTGCTGCAAATTTTGCTTGATATCGGCGGCGAGGTTTTCAACTGCCGCCTGCAAGACGTCTGCCAACGCGTCCCTGACGCGATCTTCGATGCCGGACTCAAGGCGTGCCATCACTTGATCCAGTATGCGTCCGCCGATTTTGCGTTCCAGTCGGTTCCACTCTTCGGTGAGCCAGCCGTCGATGGCCGGCACGTCAACGACTTTGGGAGGCTCTTGCGTTTCGGCTTCATCAGGGGGCGGTTTGTCCGCGGCATCAACCGGTGCTTGAATGATCTCGGTCAGCACGGGGATTCCGGCATCGAACAACGTTGAATTACTCATGTCTTTCTGCCACGGTGTGAGTCAGCGGATAGCCACGTTGCTGATAAAAACGATAGCGATCACGACCGGCTGAGGTATCGGCAACTTCAGAGGAGACAATTTCAAACATGCGCTCGAATTCCGCAAAATAGCTCGGCGTGACGGACGACAGGTTAATCAGCACCTGATGGTGCGGCAGCGTGAGCCGGTCATTGTCTGCAAGCACCACCGGCGTATGGGCGGCGAGCGCGTCGTCAGCCATCACATGGGGTAAAAAATCCAACTCGGAAAACGTCCATAGCGCTTCATCCAGCGCGCTAAGTTGCGCGCGATTGTCGGCATACAGGACAATGCGGCAATCTGCGGCACGCGCTTTGCGTACCAGCCGACAAGCGTATGCGATCTTGTCGGGTATGTTGCTGTGGAAATCGATGCGGGTCATGGTTTGAAGAGTCAGAACTGGAAGCCTGGCGGCGCATTGCCGAGCGGCGGCGGTGGCGTGATTACGCCTTGTTGCTCGAGATCGACCGGTTTTTTCGCCATGCCGGTATTCGACTGGCCGGCTGCTGCGCTGGTCGACGGCGCCGCCGGCTCGGGCGCCGGATTGTTGTAGCTCTTCGGCAGTTTGTTGGTTGTCGGATAGCCCGCGTTGGTTAGCGCGTTGCTCCACTCGCTGGGCTCAAATCCGGTTTGCTTGCGGCGCCCAACGAGCAGCACCGGCAGTTGGGTATTCCCCGAGAGTTGTCGCAGCCGTTCAATATCGTCGTTGCTGGTAACCGTCTTTTCGGAGAACGGTATGCCGCGGCCGTTAAGTAGCGCGCGCCCGGCATCGCATGCCGGGCAATTCGGCATGGCGTACAGAGCCACCGGATTGCCTTTGGCAGCTTCCGCCAATTCATACGGAAGATCCGCTTGCGCCGAGCCGCCGCCGTAAGATTTCTGCTCGACTTTGGTAGCCGATGCCGGCGGCGGCGTATCGCTATAGCTGACGGTTCCGTCCGGGGAAACCCATTTGTATAGTTGCGCGTGCGCGCTCGCCACGATAAACAGGAGCGCTAAACCGGATACCCATGTAGCCCTACGCATCATGCTTCCACCTCTGATTTGATTCCTGAAATACTTTGCGAGCGTACAAGGGGTAGTCAAGACGTCATTCCACTATGCCGCAACAGCGCATCAATCTTGGGTTCCCTGCCTCGAAACGCCTTGAACGATTCGATTGCCGGGCGGGAGCCGCCTACCGCGAGGATTTCCCTCTGGAATCGCTCGCCGATTTCCGTCGATAGTATATTACCGCTTGCAATACCCGCTTCTTCAAAGGCGCTATAGGCGTCAGCCGACAGTACTTCAGCCCATTTGTAGCTGTAGTATCCCGCCGCATAACCACCGGCGAAGACATGACCGAACGAATGTTGGAAGCGATTGAACGGCGGCGGCATGATGACGGCGATTTGCTCCCTGACCTGATCGACTACCTGTTGAACGCTTATCGCGCCGGATGGC
>PKWO01000426.1 GCA_003132085.1 Oxalobacteraceae bacterium
AGTGGGCGAAGCACGGCATCACCGTCAACGCCATCGCCCCGGGACCGACCGCCACCGATCTGTTCCTAAACGGCAAGAGCCCTGAAGTCATCGAACGCATGTCCAAGGCCGCGCCGCTGGAGCGCTTGGGTACGTCGGAAGATATCGCCGAAGCGGTCAGCTACCTGGCAAGCCCAAACAACTGGATCAACGGCCAGACTCTGCGCGCCAACGGTGGGCTAGTTTAAGCGCGCTTTGCATCGACCAATCACACCAAATTCTTTGAATTGGAAGAAAACGTCATGAACAACTCAATCAAATCCATCGTCCTCGTCACGGGCGCATCGACCGGCATCGGAAACGTGACAGCACGCTCGCTGGCGCAAGCCGGACACTCGATCTATGCCAGCATGCGTGACACGGCCGGCAAGAATGCTCCCAAGGTGTGAGCACTGGAAGACTGGAGTTTTGCCAATGGCTATGATGTGCGCCATTGAACTGGATGTGCTATCGCAGGAATCCGCCGATACCGCAGCCAAACAAATCATCGCCGAACAGGGTCGCATCGACGTCGTCATCCACAACGCCGGCCATCTGGTGATGTGACCGACAGAAGCCTTCACCCCGAAAGAAATGATCAAGGTGTTCGACGCCAATGTGCTCGGCGCACAACACGTCAACCGCGCCGTGTTGTCACACATACGCACCAGGCGGTCCGGCTTGTTGTTGTGGATCAGCAGCATCACTGTGCGCGGCGGTTTCCCACCGTTTCTCGGCCCCTATGCAGCGGCTAAGGCTGCGATGGATTCTATTGCGGTCACTCAGGCCTACGAGTTGGCGCGCTTCGGAATCGAGACCTCGATCATGGTGCCCGGTGCCTTCACCCATGGTACCGACTATTTCCCAAATGCAGGAAAGCCAGCCGACTAGGCGACCGTTGATGCCTACGCGCGTTACGACGATTTGATGAATCAAATCCGCATGCACCTGGCCATCTTGTCGCCGGCCCATGCTGATCCGCACGAAGTTGCCGAAGAAATGACCCGCATTGTCAATCTGCCGACCGGCACATGCCTATTCCGCTCGGTGGTTGATTTTATCGACGATAGTGCTGGTGCCGTGACCGAAGTAGCGGAGCGGGTGCGGGAGGAGTTTTCGCAACGCATCGGCATCGTCGACCTGCTGCGACCGATCGTTTTCAGCCGCGCCGACTGACGCAGAAGACGCGGATTCAAACGGGGACGTTTTACTCATTCTTGCGCGGGGAGGGAAGTGGCTCCTTCTCGCGTCAACCATCTTTTTTCGGATGAAATAATAGAAAAGTCTTTTGGCATTACACAACAACCGATGTTGCTGGTGCTTGGTCGCGCGCTGATCGCCTCGATTTTTCTTGTGATGAGCGTGCTGCACATCATGGAGCCTGTCGAACAAGCCGGGCAGGAGGATCGGCCAGCGATTCATCTGACCGCATCGGCTTACGCATTGAACGCATTTGAGCTCGGTAGTGGCACCGCGATATCGACTGGTGTCGCTATAAGTTGAGTCGCGCCTGCACTGACATTGTTTCACCGGGCCGCCGCGCAGTTCCAGAAACTTCTTTGCATGCTCGACCCTGCAATGCAAAATATAGTTCAGCAAAGACATGCCAGCCGCATGCTGGAAATGGCGCGATAAATTGCGCAGGTTGCCGTCGTGTGCAACCGAATCGCCCTCCGCCGGGGTTACCCCGTAAGGGGTGGAATACACCAGGCGCCAGTTAGTTCTTGCCGCGGCTCGACTAGCCGCCGAATTCGTAATTTGGATTGACCTTGTGAGTTCTTGCATACTGAATCACTTCGGCGCGCACTTCCTCACGAGTACGGATGCTCTTCGCAGTCAGCGTGTTCGAGTCTACCCATTCGGTGTCGACGACTTGGCCTTGTGGCTGCTGGAGTTCAATAGCGACTTCTGCACGCGACCGGGTCGACGGGATGTTGGTGTAATCGTCAAACGTGTCTGTCACATCGGCAAAAGCGGAGCCAGCAGCGGCAAGCACGACAACAGAGGCAATCAATTGTTTAGCATTCATTTTAATTCTCCAATTTAGTTCGGTTGGGTGACTCGGACCTCGGCGGTTCAGAAAATCTTGCTGCCCCTCGGGTCCTGCTTCGGTTCGCACTGCGTTTCTTTATGTGCTCATCGATGAAGCGAAGTTGGGCTTTCCTGTTTTATATGCCTTTTTCGACGCTCGTACGACATTAGATGATGGCTGGATTCGCCACGTTCCGGGAATCTATCAATCGGGCAAAAAAATGACGAGCGAGAGGCGTACTTGGCCTGGCTAAAAATGGTCGTAGTCAAGACCGACGCACAGCAGACGGTACCGACGCTGCGTCGGATGCGGCGGAAATTGGTGAAGTTTCGTGCCTTACTAATGAAATGTGGTGAAGTGATTGAGGTCGCTCTGGCGGCCATGGATTGGGTGATGAGCGATGTGCTGGCGAAGCTGCGGTTGCCTGCATCGTTGATCGATGCGCTGCGCGAACAGCGGAACATTGTGACGTGCGAGAGAGAACCGAATACGTGCTTCAGCAGATTAGTACCACCGTAACGAATAGTTACTAGGTCGATTGAAGATTCGATTTTTTGAAAGACTATCGTTTCGTTTGGAAAAAATACTGCTGCGGCAGGACCGCGATTAACAACGGCAAGTTGTTTCACAGAATTTTCCTAGTCGTTTGAGTAGCCGCCATGTGTGGTAGTTGTTCACCCACGTTCTTGTAACGATTGTTCTTGATTTCGAACTGGATAATTCCCCTCGCTCCACATCTTCGGCGACAAGGCTCGGACCGGATTTATGTGCAGTCATGAAATCTGTCAGGTCGCTTACAAGCTTAAGGAAACTTCTAGAAATGAGTTTTCATCTCATGTCGGTCTCAAAGCATAGAAATTCTCAGTCATTCAGATAGTTTTAGTTACGGACCGGCACGTTTGCTGCTTCCTTCTTCGCAAATTCTTCCGGTTGCTGCCACCTTCTGCTGCCTTATGTCACAGCAGGCGCAACTCTCCTGTCGCGCTTGTGCAATTGCCCCAGACGCACCATGTTGTACACAAGGTTCATCATGCCGATCTTGAACCGCGCACGCAGGTGGCCAATCGTGCGCACGAAGTGCCCGCCCATCTGCGCTTGGGCCCCAAAGACATGCTCGACCCTTGCGCGCACTTTGGATTTGGCCTTGTTCATCGCCTTTTGTAGTTCGGTCAACGGACGATCGCGCACGCCTTTTTCGCAAATCCGGCTAGGAATTCCGGCAGCAGCCAATTGCGCTTCCTTCTCTTGCGACCGGTAGGCGCTGTCCGCATACACGGCGCGCTTGCCGCCGTCTTCCTGCGCAGCTTGATCGGGCAGAAAGTCGAACGCCTGACTGTCATGCACTGCGGCGTTTGTCACCTGGAAGCATTGGATCAGCTTATTGGCTTGATCCACATTGACATGGTTCTTGTAGCCGTAGTGGCTTTCGTTGTTCTTCTTCGTCCAGCGCGCGTCGACATCCTTCTGGCGCAGCTTGGCTTGCGGCAGCTGCCAGTCAGCGGGCGTTTCATTCGCCTTGATCTGCTCGTTTTCTTCACGATGATTGCGTTGCCGCGGCACTTCAATAAACGTGGCGTCGATCATTTGACCGGCTCGTGCCACATAACCGTGCGCGGCCAGTTGCTCGTCGAATCGCGCGAACAGGACATCGATCAGCCCGGCATGCGTGAGCCGTTCACGAAACAACCAGACGGTCTTCGCATCCGGCACCTGGTCCTCAAGCTGCAATCCCAAAAAACGCATGAACGAAAGCCGGTCACGAATCTGGCATTCAATGCGATCATCCGACAAATTGTGCAGTTGCTGCAGCACCTGGGTCACGGTACTAGTCCTTCCTCGGGCAATAGGCCACCGGTCCGTTGTCGCGCCAGCCACCTTCGCCCTCCAATCAGCCTTGTCCCGCCTAGAAGGCCCTCAACACGATAAGTGAAGGGCGGACCCGTGAATCAGCAGCTGTGGATAAGTGTACCAAATAGCTGGTTTTTTACGTTCTCCTTCTCCATTTTTCGCTACAAGTTTGCGCCGACGCATTTTTGACTCAGTGCCAAGATTTCGTTGACGCAAACACATGGCTTACAAACCGTTGCCAGCACTGGGATTGGTAGGCTTTGGCATGGGACAGTTCAGTTTCGGAATTTGGGTCAATTCGCAACCGGTACCAACATGCACGCCTCCGTACCGCAATCAGAATCCGACATTTTGACCGGTGAAAATCACCCGCATTCTTGTTAACGGCACCAGGTGCGTCACCATTTTCACCGGTGAAAATCGTCCCCCTCACTTACTTGCGGCTATTACCTAACTGCCGGAAGAAACACATGACGGCGGACAGCTCGATCCATTCTCTGGTTGCGATATGAAATTCGATACGAACAGTGTTACCAGAGGCAGATCACCTCCGGTGACATGATCGAGGCCGAACGAAGCGATGAGCGGGGTGTTCGCGTCAAGTCTTACCCGTTGATTTCGTCTATGTGGTCGCGTGTAATTGGCCGTGGTAACGGTGAAATTAGGTCTCTTTGACTAATTTTCGTAAATCTTCCCGGCTTCGATATGCCACAAATCTGCGTTTGAAAATAATACCCCTCAAAATTTATCGACTTTCATATTCCTTGTTGCAAATCAATTTAAAGATGGGTAACATATGCATGTTTTCGACATGAATTGATCTAGATCAATTTTTTTTCACTTTAAACATACATTTAAAATGCATTGTTCATTAGTCTGACGGAGCGTATATGAAAATTTTGGGGTGGAACTTGGGCAAGACGATCACTTTGGGGGGGCTGTTATTTCTTTGTGTGCTGGCCACCGAAGATGCACTCGCAGCAAAGCGAGATTTCGAGATGAATATAGAAGATACGCGAATTACTTTGGTGGAAAAGCAGCAATTCCACACTTTCGCATTTGCAGGCCAGGTTCCAGGCCCACTGTTCTATGTCGACGAGGGCGACCAGATTGTGGTCAATGTCAATAATATGACTGCTCTGCCTCATACCATTCACTGGCACGGCATGCTGCAGCGTGGCACTTGGAAAAATGACGGCGTACCAGGCGTCACCCAGGACGCGATCAAGCCAGGCGACAGCTTCACCTACAAATTCATTGCCGAACCGTCCGGCACCATGTGGTACCACTGCCACGTCAACGTCAATGAGCACGTCACATTGCGCGGCATGTGGGGCCCCTTCATCGTGCGCCCCAAGAAACCGACCGCACTGGAAAAAACGGTCACCAAGGATTACGTGCTGATGCTTTCCGACTGGGACTCGAAGTGGGCTGAGAAACCCGGTTTCGGTGGCTTGCCAGGCGACAAATTCGATTACTTCACGATCAATGGCAAATCGTATCCGGATACCCAACCGATCCGCGTCAAGAAAGGCGATGTGGTACGTCTGCGCCTGATCGGCGCCGGCGATCTGGTACACAGCATTCACATCCATGGACACCTCCCGTTCATCGCTTTCAAGGATGGCTTCCCGCTTTCCACGCCAATGCATGCAGACACCGTGCTGGTCGGCCCCGGCGAACGCTATGACGTGATCTTCACTGCCGACAATCCCGGTCGCTGGATGATTCACGACCACGTCGATACGCACACGATGAATGGCGACAGACCGATGGGCGGAATCATGACCACCATCGAGTACGACGAAATCAAGAACGACGAGCCCTGGTACGAATGGAAGGATAAGAAGTTCCAGCCTAACTTCTACTACGAAGAGTCGTTGAGAAAAGGCCCCGGCATCTATACCAACGATGGCTTCAAAGGCCAGGCGATTCAATAAACAGGGAGCGGAAAAATGAAATTAGCACATGTCTTCGGAACGTTCGCGCTCGGTACGGCAACACTGACCGCCTGGGCGGGCGGCGGCCAGGATCTACTTGCAAAGCAATGCACTTCCTGCCACGCCATTACCAAACCAGAAAACGCATCGCTGGAGCGACTATGGGAGCGCAAGGGGCCGGATCTGTATTTTTCCGGCAGCAAGTTCAATCGCGAATGGCTAGAAACGTGGCTGCAGAACCCGACCGCCATACGTCCCGCCGGAGTGATGTACTCAAAGCTGGTGAAAGCCGGTGCCGGCGGCACGCCCGATGTGATCGACAGCAGCCAGCTGCCGACACATCCAAAGCTATCGAAAGAAGATGCCACACTGGCAGCCGAAGCGCTGATGGCGTTGAAGGGAAGCGATGGTCTGGTCGAAAAAGGCGCCTTCAAGGATGAGCCGGTCAATGCATCGTTTGCCGCGATGCTGTTTTCGAAACTGCGAGGTTGTTCTTCCTGTCACGCGGCCAAGTCGGGCACCGGCGGCGCTTCCGCTCCCGAATTGTACACGGCAGGCGATCGCCTGCAGCCCGATTTCGTGCTGGCGTACCTCAAGGATCCACAGAAATTCGACCCGCACGTATGGATGCCCAAATTTGACCTGAACGCTGCCGATCTGCAAAAGCTGACCGGCTACATCGCAAGCCTGAAATCCGGGGAGAAAAAATGATGCGCTATCTCACAAGCTTCACCAACCTTGCCATGTCGGGTCTGCTGGCGGGGTCCATGGCGCTGCTGCCGAACAGCGCGTTGGCACAGGACAAGTACGTCAAATCTATCAAGATCTACGACACGTATTGCGTGCAGTGCCACGGCGTCAACCGCGACGGTAACGGCATCAACAGCAAAAACATGTCGGTCAAACCGCGCGACCACACCGATAGCAAAGCCATGGGCGATACGCCTGACGACACGCTATTCAAGGCAATCAAGGAAGGCGGCCTGGCGGTAAGCAAATCAGTTCTTATGCCGAAATGGGGGGGGGTTCTAGACGACAATCAAATCAAGGAAATGGTGAGTTATCTGCGTTTTGTCAGCAAAACAGGCGTCCAATAAATTTTCAAAAAGAGGGGTAAACAATGAAGAAAAAATCTCTGCTGGTAGCAGTCTCGATGGCCTTGGCATTTCTGGCCAGCACCACTGTCGAAGCGAAGACGGTAAAAGTAACGATGACGGCCAAGGAAGTTGACCTGCCTATCGATAACAAGGGCACGATGTATCGGTCCTGGACCTTCGAAGGTCAGGTTCCCGGCCCGGTAGTCCATGTGACCGAAGGTGACGTCGTCGAGTTCACGCTATTCAACGACAAGAACAATAAAAACTCTCATTCGATGGATATGCATGCTGGTCAGTTCGATATCCTCAAGGATTTCGAATCGGTCAAGCCGGGTGAAAAAGGTGGTTACACGTTCAAAGCTGAACATCCCGGCATCTTTTTTTATCATTGCGGTTCCGATCCGATGATTCAGCATATTGCCCGTGGCATGTATGGCGCGATCATTGTCGATCCGAAGGATCCGAATGCAATGCCGAAAGCGGATCGCGAATATGTGCTGATCCAGTCCGAACTGTATGCGAACCCGGATAGCCAGGCCGACATGATGGCAAACAAGTGGACCAACGTGATGTTCAACGGCGGTATCTTCAAATATGACCCGGTGCACGATCCAGCGGCAACCCGCATGTTGCAGGCCAAACCGGGTGAACGTGTTCGTATTTACTTCGTCAATGCCGGTCCGAACGAGTTTGCATCGTTCCATCCGATTGCCGGTATCTGGGACAAGGTTTATCCAAGCGGAAATCCGAAGAACGTATTGACCGGTTTGCAGACTTATGTCGTTGGGCCGGGAGATGCCGCCTCCTTTGACATAATCTCACCGATTGAAGGCGCCAATGCGCTGGTATCGCACTCGATGCGGCAGGCGTTGACCGGCGCAATCGCGATTCTTCAATTCACTAAGGATGCTGACCCGAAAATGGGTAAAGGCGACAACATACTGATGCGTTAAATCCATGAAATGGAGGGTCCGTGACCCTCCATTTTTTCGGTTCCGCTTCGCCGGCGCCGCTTATTCAAATAGAGCTATTTATGCGCATAGACCGACGATTGTTGCTTGCCATTGGCGTCGCTACGGTGAGCGCCGCCGCACTGGGCTATACCGCCGCCCGCATTTTTCCGTTTAGCCAGCTATTCAATAGTGCACACGCCGCCGTGCAAGATACGGTGGTGCGGTCGGCAGAAGCAGATGCAAAGTATACCTGCCCCATGCACCCGGACATTGTGCAGGATCATCCGGGAACTTGCCCGATTTGCGGCATGACGCTCGTCAAACTGGCCAATGGCGAAACAGCCAAACACAGCGATCTAGTCCATGTCGACATAGAAACGCAGCAACGTATGGGCGTGCGGCTGGAACACGCTGCAGTCACCGATATGCATCGCGTCATCAATACCTTTGCGACGATTTCGCAGGATGAAAGTCGAACCGTATCGGTCAATTCCAAAGTGGAAGGCTGGATTAAGCACTGGTATGTGCAGGGAGTTGGCCAGACCGTGCACAAGGGGCAGGTTCTGTACGAGCTGTACTCGCCGGAATTGCAGCAACGTCAGCGCGAATATCTCGACTTGCTGACGCGTCGCGATGCGATGCAGGAAAAGAATAAGGGCATGGAAATGTCGGGCCCCAATGTCGCCATGATGGGCAGTCTGGCAAAAGAGCGCTTTCGTGTGCGCGATCGCCTGTTGGCCGCCGATATTCCGCTGGATGAACTGGAGTTGCTGGAAGCAGGTCGCCGGGTACTGGATGTCATGCCGGTACGCGCGATGCAAAATGGTATCGTGACGGCCACTTCGGCACGCGAGGGCAGCTATATCAATCCGATGCAGCAGCTTCTGGTATACACGGACAACAGCCGGGTCTGGGCTGAAGTGACCATATTCCCCGATCAGCTGAGCTGGCTCAAGAATGGCGATGAAATCGTCCTGACCTCCGGCCTGGACAATACCACTCAGTTCAAATCCAGCATCAATATGTCGACACTGCAAATCGACCCCGCCAGCAGGACTGCCAAACTGCGCCTGCCGTTGTCGAATGTAGGCATCGCATTTCTACCCGGAGCCTATGCAAAGGCCATCATCAAATCCGGCGTACACCATACTCTGAGTGTGCCGCGCGATGCGGTGATCCGGACCGGGCATGGCGAATTTGTCGTCGTCAGTGAAGGCAATGGCCACTTCCGCAGCGCGCCCGTTGCGATCGGTATTGAAGATGAGCATTCGGTCGAGATACGGTCTGGCTTGACGGCCGACGCCAGCATTGCCGTCAATGGCCAGTTTTTGCTAGATGCGGCTTCTTCGCTGCAGGCCATGCAAAGCCGCTTGGCACCGAATTCCAAAGAAACTGACCACACAGCGAATATGGCACCGGCAGTCCACGCAATGCCAATTTCCAGTGCAATGCCATTACCCTCCGCTGCGCATCCATGATTGCACGCATCATCGACTGGTCCATTCGCAATCGAGTGGTGGTACTGGTAGCAAGCTTGCTCCTGATCTTGGCCGGCATCGAATCGCTGCCGCGCCTGTCGCTCGATGCGCTACCCGACCTGTCCGATGTACAGGTCATCGTGAAAACCGATTTCCCCGGACAGGCGCCGCAATTCGTCGAGGACCAGGTGACCTACCCGCTGGCCGCATCGCTGCTGTCGGTGCCGGGTACCAAGGCGGTACGCGGCTTTTCGATGTTCGGTGAATCATATGTGTATGTGATTTTCAACGACAATACCGATATCTACTGGGCACGCTCGCGCATCCTGGAAAATCTGAGCCAGGTCGCCGGCCACCTTCCATCCGGCGCCCAGCCCACGCTCGGGCCTGACGCATCGGGCGTTGGCTGGGTCTACGAATATGCGCTGCTCGACCGCAGCGGCCGCACGTCTCCCGACAAGCTGCGCGCACTTCAGGATTTCTATCTGAAGCTGGAATTGCAGAGCGTGCCGGGGGTAGCCGAAGTCGCCAGCCTGGGCGGCATGGCGCGCCAGTTCCAGGTCGATGTCGATCCGGCCAAACTGGCGGCGCACAACCTCGACCTGGGGCAAGTGGCGCAAGCGGTCAAGAACAGCAACCAGTCGAGCGGCGGCGCCGCCTTCGAGATGGCTCGTGCCGAATACCTGGTGCGCTCCAATGGTTACCTGCGCAATGCAGCCGACTTTGATGACATTCCGATCATGACCGATAGTGCCGGCAACGTGGTGCGACTGAAGCAAGTCGCCAACCTCAGCATCGGGCCGCAGCCGCGGCGCGGCATTGCCGAACTCGACGGCAAAGGCGAAGTCACCGGCGGCATCGTGGTCATGCGTCATGGCGAAAATGCACTCACCACAATCCGCGGAGTCAAGGCGCGGCTGGAAGAGTTAAAAAAGGGATTGCCGGCCGGGGTCGAGATCGTGCCGACCTACGACCGCTCCGACTTGATTGAGCGTGCGGTGCATACACTACGCGACAAATTGCTGGAAGAGTCACTTGCGGTAGCCTTGATCTGCGGTATCTTCCTGTTTCATTTCCGCTCGTCGCTAGTGGCCATCGTGACACTGCCGATCGGCATTCTGGTGGCGTTGTGGATCATGCGGGTGCAGGGCGTGTCGGCCAACATCATGTCGCTGGGCGGGATTGCGATTGCAGTCGGCGCGATGGTCGATGCAGCTATCGTGATGATCGAAAATATGCACCGGCATCTGGAAAGGACGCCGCTCACGGCGCAACAGAAGGTGGATGTCTGGCCGATCGTGCGGCGAAGCGCGACCGAAGTCGGCGCAGCCCTGTTTTTCTCGTTGCTGGTGATTACCCTGTCTTTCCTGCCGGTATTTACATTGACTGGACAGGAAGCGCGCCTGTTCAGCCCGCTGGCCTACACCAAGACCTATGCGATGGCCGCCGCCGCGATGCTGGCGATCACGCTGACGCCGGTATTGATGGGATATGCGATTCGCGGCCGGATTCCTCCTGAGTCGGCCAATCCGATCAATCGCCGCCTGAAGCGCATCTACCAGCCGGCGCTATATGGAGCGCTGCGCCATCCCAAAAAAATTCTGTTAGCCGCCGCCTTGAGCCTGGCAACAGTGGTGCTGCCGTTGTCACAGCTGGGTAGCGAATTCATGCCGCCGCTGGATGAAGGAGATCTGCTGTACATGCCGACCACCTTGCCCGGCGTATCGGCCGATGAGGCGGCCGACATCTTGCTCCACACCGACCAGCTGATCGCCGCCATGCCCGAAGTGGCGAGGGTATTCGGCAAAGCAGGCCGTGCCGACACTGCCACTGATCCGGCACCGCTGTCGATGCTGGAAACCACGATCATTCTCAAGCCGCGCTCGGAATGGCCGGCCGGCAGCAGCAAGCCGGACCTGATCGAAAAACTCGATCAGACGGTGCGTCTGGCGGGACTGACCAACTCCTGGGGCTATCCAATCAAGACTCGTATCGACATGTTGTCGACTGGGATACGCACGCCGCTCGGCATCAAGATCAGCGGCCCCGACATCGCGCAGCTGGAACGCATTTCGATCGAGATGGAATCGGCGCTGCGTACGGTGCCGGGCACGCGCTCAGTGTTTGCCGAACGCATCGGTAGCGGTCGCTATGTCGATATCGATATCAACCGTCAGCAAGCAGCGCGCTATGGACTTGGTGTGGCTGACATTCAGGGGGTGGTCGAGAGCGCAGTCGGCGGCCAAACGGTGGGCACCATCATTGACGGCCGTGAAAGGTTTCCGATTACCTTGCGCTATTCGCGCAGCGACCGTGATTCGCCTGAAGCGCTGGGCGAAATTCGCATCAAGGCCCCAAACGGGGCCCTCGTGATGCTGCGCGATGTCGCAAAGGTTCACGTCAGCGATGGTCCAACCGAAATCAAGAGTGAAAATGCGCGCCCGGTTGCCTACGTCTTCATCGATCTGTCGACCCCGGATGCGGGTCGATATCTGGCCGCAGCGCAAGATGCGCTGGATCGAAAGGTCAAGCTTGGCACTGGCTACACGATGACCTGGCAGGGCCAATATTTGAACTACCAGAATGGCAAGCCGCGGCTGTGGTCGGCGGTTGGATTGACGCTGTTGCTGGTCACCGCCTTGCTCTTCCTGCACTTTCGCAATGCCGTAAAAGTCGGCCTGGTTTTGTTGTGTTTGCCATTTTCGTTGATTGGCGGCCTGTGGTTCATTTATCTTCTTGGCTATCAATTGTCGGTTGCTGTCATCATCGGACTGATCGCCCTGTCTGGCGTCGCCGCCGAATTCGGCATCGTGATGCTGCTCTATCTGGATCAGGCCGCCTCGATCGGCCCGGACAGCCAGGCCGGCCAGAGCGCCCAGGGCCGCAAGCGCCAGGCGGGCCTGAACGAAAACCTCGCCCGCGAGATCATGGAGCTG
>PKWO01000312.1 GCA_003132085.1 Oxalobacteraceae bacterium
CCAATGACAGCAGCGCGCATACGCGGCTCAGCTCGGGCTGCAGGCTATTGTCGGGCGTGCCCAGCAATAGCGGTCCTTTCTTTTGGTAGCCCACCACTACCGGGCTGTCGCGCTTGGCGTTATAGCCGACCACGCAATAAATCACTTTTGAAAAAAACTTGGGCAAGATGGTCTGGTTGTCGACCCCATTGGCCATTGACACGATGATGGGGCGATCGCCCAACTGCTCGCGCACCTGTTGCGCCACCGCCGCCAGGTTGTAATTTTTTACTGCAAGCATCACCACGTCGACATCGGGCACTTCGGCCAGACGGTCTATGGTTTGCACCCGCACCGTGCGGCGCGTAGCGTCGGGTGCATCAGTTTGATAGGTGGTAATGGCGCCGGCTTTGAGCGCCGCTTGCACCTGACCAACGTCGGTAACGTAGATCTCGCGATGCTGCGCCGCAACCCAAGCCGCTACCGACGCACCAATGGCGCCGGCCCCCACAACGAGGACTTTGGTGGGGAGCGGACCGGCGTCGACTGTAACCATGGTTTTCCCTCTGCGCGCCCGCGCCGGCATCAGCTATCCAAGCAGCGCGTTGAGGAAGATGCGGGGAATTTTCAAGAAGCTTGGACGGTACTGGAAGTCAACCAGCAAACGTCCCAGGATATTGCCCTTGCGATTCGTGATAAACCACGGCGGACGGGGCAGCAGCGTGAACGACAGGCTGAGCAGATTCCGCGGGAACGGCTTGAATGGCGCTTCCACAACGGATCTTTCCGGCTTGTCGAACAAGAGCGTGTTGTGCACAACGCCGATACCGCTTTGCACATCTGCCAAAGTGTGGCCGGGGAACGCGCCCCAGGTCGCTTGCGGCGTCAGGAATCCGAGGCCGGTCCACGCATTGACGGCAATGGTGCCACAGTGCAAGTCGACCAGCATCTGTTCAAACCGCGCGCGACCGATCTGGGCTATGGTCTTCGGGTGGATGACGATATTGGCGCCAAGCGTGCCGTATAGTTGCTTGTTGGCATAGTCGATGGCGGCTTTCAGGAAAGCCTCCGGATCGTTGCCCGGCAATTCGGCGATGTTTAGTGCCGGCGCGAACACTTCAACCGACTCCGCATAAGTATTCTTGGCCGGGTCCAATGGCGCAATCAACACGTCTTCGCCGCCCGGGCGATGCAGAACCCGTGCCTTCGGGTTGTTGGCGGCAAAACCCGCGAGGCGATCTTTCGCACCGGGGTAGTACAAGCCGCGGCCCTCGGCGGACGCGATCGTCTGCTCCAATTTGCTCAAGAACGCAGTCTTTTGCACCCACGCTGCCGGCATGATCAATACCTGGCAAGCGACGCAATTGAAGCCGGAATTGTGCAGTTTTTGGGTAGCGACCTGCTCCGCCTGGAAGTCGATGTCCGCATCGGACCATGGGCCGGGTACGACGATAGTGGGGCAGACGGCGCCGAGTTCGGAGGTAATCGTGCGTTTGTTTTTCGGTGTTCCAACCGCCTTGTTGGCGCGGCCTTCTTCGCCGGCGCCCCACACGATGGCGTCATGCGAAGCGCCGGCGCCGGTGATGTGGATTTCTTCAACGGCTGCGTGGTTGCACAGGTATTGCCCAACGTCGGCGGCACCGCGTACGATACGCAGCACACCGCGATCAATCAGCGGCTTGAGCGCAGGGGTCAGAAACTCGATCAGGTAATCGTTGACCGGGTTCATCTTCAGGATTACCACCTGATTTTCGGAAAATAGCTTTTGAAAAACATCCAGAGGCGCAATGGCCGCAATGTTGCCGGCGCCGAGCACGAGCGCGACCTTACCGGTCTTGTGCAGAATGCTCTGCGCATCGTAAATTGACGCGGTATTTTGGGCCAGATTATCTTTGGTTACGCCCGGCTGCATCCAGACGTCAACCGTTACACCGCTCAATAACAGGCGGTCCCAGATAGAGTGAGGCAATACCCTGGCGACCACCTGCCCATTCGGCAGTTCGCGCACGGCGATACCATCAAGGTGTTTTTTTTCGGCGACCTTGGAGAGCGTCAGCATCATCTGATTGCAATAACCCATGATTGTGTAAGGGCCGGAAGTCCACTCTTCTCCAACCAGGGGCGAGCCCTCCGCTATCCCTTTTTTTCTTGCCGCCGTCTCGGCCCAGGCCTGTGCGACTGGCATCAAGCACTCCTTGATTTCAGCAAGGATTGCGATGCGCTCGGCGACGGGCGTCTTGACCCATTTGTCTTTGTTGCCGACCAGCGTTTCAAGCTCGTGGTCAAGCTCGGGATAAGGGGATGTCGCGCTTTGTACACTCTGTGCGGTGCTGTTCATATCGTTGTCTCCAGGTAAGAAAAATCTCCAGTCTCGATAATGTCCGTATCGCCTCGCAAGCTGGACGACGTCGTCAGGCACGATCAATTGGAGAATCGCTGTATCAAAACACTTTTGAAATTTCCACCCACACTCTCCTCGTACAGTTACGGTTACATCTCAGTATTCAGGATAACAATTTTCAGGCAGTCTGGGCAACGTCCAGACTGCCAATTTCTCGGTCACTTTTCTTTACATTCGATGACGTGACTGATGGCCGGATAAGCGGAATTCCGCCGAATCGGTCAACTTCGGAGTAGCATCGGCTATTTCATGCGACTGTGCAAGAACATTGCTGGACGCGCGCAATAAATGCCCTTCTATCTCAACCCTGTCAATCCACTATTTGCCGTTGCAGTGACACTCGCCGCCTTGTGGGTAAGTTCTCTACTGGTTCGCCTGTTTGGCAATCCCCCCGCCATGGGGCGATTTTCCTCGCTGGATGGATTACGCGGATTCCTGGTCATCGCTGTTTTCATACACCATTCATCCATCTGGTATTTTTACCTGCACAGCGGCAAATGGGAGACCCCGCCATCGCACCTTTTTACGCATTTAGGTCAGTCCAGCGTGGCATTGTTTTTCATGATTACCGCATTCCTGTTTACATCGAAACTGCTAAACGGACACGAAACACCGATCGATTGGCTCCATGTATACATTTCACGCATTCTACGGCTCTCGCCTCTATACTTAGTTGCTGTAACAACACTGTTTGTGATTGTCTTTGCGAGTACGCCATTCTCGTTAAACGAGTCGTTTGCCACATTGGCCGGCGACGCATTGCAATGGCTTACCTTTACCATCGTCGGCGAGCCGGACCTTAACGGCCTGCATCAGACTTTTATTGTCGTTGCAGGCGTTACTTGGTCGCTGCCCTATGAGTGCTTGTTTTATGCGGCGTTGCCGCTCGGTGCGCTGATGTTTGGCCTGATGCCGTCCAAACGCCAGGTGATGTGGGGAGTAATCGCCTTCGCGGCAATCGGTCTGGCCATGCATGACCCAGACTTGATATTTTTTGCGACGTTTAGCGGCGGTATTGCGGCTGCATTTTGTGTTCGCTCGGCGCGTATCTGCGCGCTGCTATCGGGCAACTTTGGCACCTGGCTCACAATTGCTTGTTTTAGCCTAGCGGTCATTGCGTTTCCAAAGGGCTTTGACGTCCCGGCAATTCTATTGTTAAGCACAGGCTTCATTGCCGTCGCTTGTGGCAATACTCTGTTTGGGATGCTAGTTTTGCCCAGCGCCAGACTGTTGGGCGATATATCGTATGGCATCTATTTGCTACACGGAATTTTATTGTTTGTTACGTTTCATTTTATCGAGACAATACAGGTGGCGGCCGCACAATCCGTAGCCGTCTACTGGCTGACTATTTTGTGCCTGACACCCGTGCTTGTGATGCTGTGCTATGTAACTTTTCGCTTCATCGAGTATCCAGCCATCAAATCCGTGCCACGCGTGCGTCGCTGGGTCGGTTCCGTGATTAACCGGACGGGCGCATCCCCACGAACAGCATCTGACAAATGAATCGAAAAGAAATCGCCTGCGGCAAGGCGGTATCCGAGCCAGGCATCGTTGCCGCGGTGGTTAGCCTTCACCCAGGTACGCAGCCTTGACGCGTGGATCGTCAAGCATTTCCTTGGCGTTGCCGCTCATGGTAACCAATCCCGAATCCATCACATAACCGCGGTGCGCCGCCTGCAATGCCAATTTGGCGTTTTGCTCCACCAGAAGGATGGTCACCCCTTGTGCAGACACGGTCCGCACCACCTCGAATATTTTCTCAACCATGATCGGCGACAATCCCATGGATGGCTCGTCAAGCAGCAACAACTTCGGATGACTCATCAGTGCGCGCGCCATCGCCAGCATCTGCTGCTCGCCGCCGGACAAGGTGCCGGCCATTTGCGTCTGCCGTTCCTTTAGCCTTGGAAACACGCCGAACCACTTCTCGATGTCGGCATCAATGCCGGCTTTGTCATTGCGGATGTAGGCGCCCATCAGCAAATTTTCGTGAATCGACATGCGCGTAAATACGCCGCGCCCTTCCGGCACCATCGCCAGATTCCTTTTAACCAACGCAAACGAACCCAGCCCTTTGATGGCCTGCCCCATATACTCGATATGGCCTTCCACTTTGCAGTCCGGCAGCGTGCCGGTAATGGCTTTCAACGCGGTGGTTTTACCGGCGCCGTTGGCGCCGATCAGCGTGATCAACTCGCCTTGATTGACCTCAAGGTCGATGCCCTTTACCGCCTGAATTCCACCATAGGCGACCTTGAGGCCCTTTACTCTCAATACATTCTCAGTCATTAATGAATCGCTCCGATTATCAGCCATTAGTGGGTCCCTCCGCCCAGATAGGCTTCGATCACCGCAGGATTCTTTTGAACGTCGGCCGGCACCCCTTCAGCGATCGGCTTGCCGTAGTCCAGAACGGTCATGCGGTCGCATAGTCCCATCACCAATTTGACGTCATGCTCGATCAGCAGAATCGTTTTGCCTTCGCTCTTGATCTTGACCAGCAATTCACGCAATCCCAGTTTTTCGGTCGCGTTCATCCCGGCAGCCGGCTCGTCAAGCGCCAACAATTGCGGATCGGTCGCAAGTGCACGGGCAATTTCCAGGCGGCGCTGATCGCCGTATGAAAGATGGCGGGAAGTGCGGTCGGCAAATTTGGCGATGCCAACAAATTCCAGCAATTCCATTGAACGTTGACGAATGCCCGCTTCTTCCTCGCGTGCCGCCTTATGATGGAAGACCGCGCCGAATACGCCTTGATGGGTACGGACATGGCGCCCGACCATGACGTTTTCCAGCGCAGTCATTTCGCCGAACAGACGTATATTCTGGAAAGTGCGTGCGATCCCCGCCTTGGCTACCTCGTGCGGCGCCGATGGCGAATAGGCTTTTCCTGCCAGTTCAAATGATCCGGTATCCGGCTGGTATAAACCGGTGATCACGTTAAAGAAGGTCGTCTTGCCTGCACCGTTCGGGCCGATCAAACCGTAGATTTGCCCCTTGCTGATTTTGACGCTCACGTCCGACAATGCCTGCAGACCGCCGAAACGCTTGTTGACGCCGGCGATGTT
>PKWO01000390.1 GCA_003132085.1 Oxalobacteraceae bacterium
AGCGGCTGGCTCATTTTGAGCGGATTGACGGTAGCAGCCTTGGATGAGGTTTTGACAATTGCCATATTCGTCTCACTCCCAGGGGGCCGGCAGGCGTACCTGCTGCCACACCGGGTTGTATAGGGTCTTGTCGATTTCCTCTACCAGCTTGATCATGCCTTCATAGCCGGCGTAGCCGTAGTGGCGTTCCTGGTTGATGTCGAGCCATGGCATCTTGGCCTTTAGCGCGACGAACTGCGAGCGTCCGCCCGAGAGCATGATGTCGGCGCGCGCCTCTTTCAGCATCGCGTACATTTCGCGCGGGGTCATGTTGTCGATCATGTGCGCTTCGTCGCCCATGATCTCCTTGATGCGCTCCTTGTCTTCCTTGGTCGATTTCTTGACGCTGGTGCCGACGATCTCAATGCCGACTTCCTGCAGCGCCGCCACGACAGACCACGATTTCACGCCGCCGGTGATCAGCAGCACGCGCTTGCCGGCCAAGCGCGCCTTGTAAGGTTCGAGCCTGACCCAGGCGCGCGCCTCCTCGACCGCGATCAGCGCTTCAGTGCGGGCAATGATGTCGCTCGGCGCCCCTTGCTGCACCAGCAGCCTGGCGATTTCGCGCAGCGAATCGGAGATGTCGCCGATGCCGTAGAACGAGCCTTCGAAATACGGGATCCCGTAACGCTCTTCCATTTTGCGCACGACGTTGATCATCGCCTTCGAGCACACCATCATGGCGGCCTTGGCGCGGTGCGAATATGCCACCTCCCGATAGCGGGCATCGCCGCTAAGGCAAGCCAGCACTCGCACCCCCATTGCATCGAGCAACGGCTTGACTTGCCATAGTTCGCCCGACAAGTTGTATTCGCCGATGATGTTGATGTCGTAGGGTGTCGTGAATTCCGGTTCGGCGGTGCCTATCACATAGTCGAGCAGCGCTTCACCGCCGAGCTTGTTGCCGAGGTTCTTGATTCCGGAAAACCCGGGCGCATTGACCGGAATGACCGGCTTGCCGAACTTGGCGCTGGCGCTCTTGCATACTGCCTCGATATCGTCGCCAATCAAAGCGGTTACGCAGGTTTGATACACGAATACGGCGGGCGGGTCGTATTTGTCGATGATTTCGCGGATCGCCTTATAGAGGCGCTTCTCGCCGCCATAAATGACGTCGAGTTCGCTGATGTCGGTGGTAAATCCGGTGCGGTAGGTCTGCGCGCCGGACGATAGCGAATGGCGATTGTCCCAGGAATTACCTTCGCAGGCGATCGGACCATGCACCAGGTGGGCAACGTCGACAATAGGCTGCAAAGCAATCTTTGCCCCGTCGAAGGCGCAGCCGCCGGCGGCAGCGCCCGGCGCCAACTGCTTGGTGCATCCCTTCTTGCGTTCCTTGTCCGGCTTGCCCTGGTTCGTGTCGCAACCGGGCTCGTCGAAGACTTCCTGGATTCTGGCCTTCAATGCATTCATGAAACGCCTCCCTCATTCATAGGAAATCCTGGCCCGGACCGAACGCATCCGGGACCTTCGCCTTACCGCTGCGCTCAGCGAATGATGTCGTACGAGTAATCCGTCTTGCCGGCATCGATGGTGTTGGCATCGAGAGCCTCGAAGAACTCGTCGAGGATCATCACCAGCACGCGCATCGCACCTTCGTAGCCCCACACTGGAAAGCGGTGGTAGTGGTGGCGGTCGGTGATCGGAAATACCAAGCGGATAAGCGGCACGCCGCAATCGCGCTCCAGATACTTGCCGTAGGTATTTCCGATCAGGAAATCAACCGGCTCGGTGAACAGCAGCGAACGCATATGCCATAGGTCGCGCTTCGGGTAGACCTTGCAGTTCTTGCCGAACGGGGAAGCATCGAACAGCGCCTGCACCTTGGCCGCCCAATCGGTATCGCCGTTGGTTGACAACACATGGGTTGGCTCGCAGCCGAGTTCCAGCAGAAATTGCGTCATGCCCAGCATCATGTCGGGGTCGCCATACAGCGCGAATTTCTTGCCGTGCAGGTGGGCCTGCGAATCGGCGATGGCATCGACCAGGCGGCCGCGTTCCAGTTCCAGCGCGGCCGGAATCGGCTTGCCGGTCAGGCGCGAAACCTCCATCAGGAACTTGTCGGTGCCGGTCACCCCCATCGGGTGGTTCAGCAAAACGACTTCCTGGCCCTTCTCGGCGATATACTTGGCGGTTTTTAGCGCACTGAATTCCTGGAACACTATGGTTGCCTTGGAATGCAGGGCCGCGCACGTATCTTCCTTCGTGGTGCCGCCGCTATACATGCGGAACTCGCCATCGGCCGGGGTGTTCCACACGTCGGAAGGATCGCACACGATGTTGAAATTAACATCCATCGCCTTGAAGATGCGCTTGATTTCCGGCATGTTGCCGACCACAAAACCGTCGAAGCCGCCGATAAAGTTGATGACATCGTTGGGAACCCGTTCCAGCTTCTCCGCGGTGCCGTTCTTGCCATCCCAGAAGTGGGTCAGCACACCTTTCAAGGCATTGTCGTAGCCGGTCACGTGGCTGCCGACGAAGGCCGGGGTGTGCGCGAACGGCACATCGTAGTCCTGCGG
>PKWO01000223.1 GCA_003132085.1 Oxalobacteraceae bacterium
TTGCCGATCGCCGTCAACCTCTCCGCTCGCAACTTGCGCGATGAAAGCCTGCTGGAGAGAATCCGCCAATTACAGCACACCTGGGGCATCGCTGCCGGCCTGCTCGAACTGGAAATCACCGAAAGCGCGGTGATGGACGACGCCGAATTCGCGCTACGTGTGCTAAACAGCTTGCGCGATGATGGCATCCCGCTCTATATCGACGATTTTGGCACCGGTTATTCCTCGCTCAGCTATTTGCAGAAATTGCCGGTGGAGTACATCAAAATCGATCAATCGTTTGTACAGAACATGACGGTCCGCAAGGATTCCTCGCTAATCGTGCGATCCACCATCGACTTGGTCCGTGACCTCGGTCGCAAGACTGTGGCCGAGGGCATCGAAACTCAAGAGCAATGGGATCAACTTGCCGCCTTTGGTTGCGATATCGGGCAAGGCTATTTCATCGCCAGACCAATGCCGGCCGAGAACTTCCAAAACTGGGTCGAACAATTCCGTTCGCCGGTCACGACAATTGCTCATGAACGAAATCATCTAACCGGCCAACCCTAAGGCTTCATGTCGTGCGCGGGGCGCTCCCACAGATTGAGGTTGCCCCCCGTTGCCAACCCATCGATCATCGTCAACTCTTCCGGGGTAAAGGCCAGGTTATCCAACGCACCGACGTTCTCGCGGATCTGCTCCGGGTTGCTGGCTCCGATAAGGGTGGTGGTCACGCGCGGGTCGCGCAAAACCCAGGCCAGCGCCATCTGCGCCAGACTCTGGCCACGGGTCTTGGCAATTTCATTGAGCGCCTTCACGTGCGCCAGGTTTTGCGCGCTGAGGTGCTCGGCCTTTAATGAGCCGCCGCCAGGGCGATTGATGCGGGCATCGGGTGGGATGCCGTGCAGGTATTTATCGGTCAGAAGTCCCTGCGCCAGCGCGGTAAAGGTGATGCAACCGATGCCCTGCTGGCCCAGCGTATCGAGCAAGTCGCCCTCGATCCAGCGGTTGAACAGGTTATACGACGGCTGATGGATCAGGCATGGCACCTGATATGCGCGCAATAGTTGGGCCATTTCCCGGGTTTTCGCCGCGGAATAGGAGGAGATACCGACATAGAGCGTCTTGCCCTGTTGCACTGCGCTCGCCAGTGCAGCGGCGGTCTCTTCCAGCGGCGTTTCAGGGTCGAAACGATGGGAGTAGAATATATCCACATAGTCCAGCCCCATGCGGGTCAGGCTTTGATCCAGACTGGCTAGCACATACTTGCGCGAGCCACCGCCTTGGCCATACGGCCCAGGCCACATATCCCATCCGGCGTTGCTGGAGATGATCAGTTCGTCACGGTGCGACTTGAAATCCCGCCTGAAAATGGCGCCGAAATTGCTCTCCGCGCTGCCATACGGCGGCCCGTAATTGTTGGCCAGATCAAAATGGGTGATGCCCAAATCGAATGCAGTGTGCAGCATCGCACGCTGCTGGTCCAGGGGTGTGGTATCGCCGAAATTGTGCCACATGCCGAGCGACATCGCTGTGAGCTTCAGGCCGCTACGGCCACAAAAACGGTATGGCATTCTGTCATAACGGGTTGATGACGGGGTATAGTGCACGAGATTTCCGTCAAATGTGGGTATGCTGCCGGCAATGCCGGAGCGTGATGCAGGGCTGAGTAAATTTTAAACTATTGATCCGGCCGGAACAAGTTTGGAATAACGCCAAAGATAATACTAAAAACGGCACCTTTTCACGGCGCGCACCCAAAGAAAACGTTGCTCCTGCACACCGACGAAAATGTTGCATTAGCTCGGATGAGTACCGGCCACTATGACAGTTATATTTGGGTGCTCTTCAAATGAAGCTAGCTGCGATGGCGTTACGCTGGAGTCGGTTATCAGTGTCCAGGGGCGATCCAGTGGCGTCCATGCTTGTTGACCGGCGAAACCCAATTTCGACGCATCTGCGAGGACGAAAACCTCAGAAGCCTGTTCGATCATTTTCTCCTTTAGCGCGGCTTGTTCCTGATTTGCTTCGCATAAGCCACGCCCCGCCACCAAGCCATCGGCACCGAGAAATACTTTGTCGGCTGTCATTCTACTCAGTGTAAGCTCCGTGAGCGGCCCGACCGTCCCCATGCTCATTTTCCGCAAACTGCCACCCAATACTGTCAGAGATATTTCGGGTTCGTTGGAGAGTATGATCAAGGCAGCTATATTGTTGGTGATCACGTGAAGCTTGCTGCGTCCAGTCAGTTGTTGTGCCAAAGCGGCGGTTGTCGTTCCGGCATCAAGAATAAGAGTGTCACCCTCATGAATTTGCAAAGCAGCCAATCGTGCAATCGCATCTTTTTGTGCGCGTCGAATATGTATGCGCTCGCCCAGCGACGACTCCCGCCGGTCCTTGGGCAATAAGGCGGCTCCGCCATAGGTACGCACAATGCGTCCGCTATTGGCCAGTTCTGCAAGATCGCGGCGGATAGTTGACTCGGAAACGCCAAAATGCAAGCTCAACTCTTCAACGTTTGCGTCCCCGCTAGAGACGATTCCAAGAATAGTTTTACGCCGTCTTTCGGATTTATTGATAGTCATGAGAAATGAAGTTTGGATTCGATACGCGTAATTTACACGATACGCGTTCCATAATAAAATGCCACTCGAATCGAGTGGCATTCGCGTGTATGAAAATCCTTTACGCGTAGCAGACCGACTAGTCCCGGCGAGCCGCCAAGCCAATCGCCTGACGCAACGCTTCCAGCATGCTGCCGGCCTCGGCGATACCTTTTCCGGCAATGTCGAATGCGGTGCCATGATCGACCGACGTACGGATCACCGGCAAGCCAACCGTGATATTGACACCTGCTTCCAGGCCCATGACCTTAACCGGTCCATGACCCTGATCGTGGTACATGGCTACCACCAGATCGAAATCGCCGCGCCCCGCCCGGAAAAATAAGGTATCCGCCGGCAAAGGGCCCTCCACTGATCGTCCGAGGGCGCGCTGAGATTGCACGGCAGGGATAATTTTTTCTTCTTCCTCGCCACAGCCGAACAAGCCATTCTCGCCCGCATGTGGGTTAATGCCGCACACCCCGATGCGGGGATTGGCAATTCCCGAGCGCACCAGAGTATCGTATCCGCGAGCAATGGTTCGCTCCACCAGTCCCGGCTCGATTTTCTTGATCGCATCCAGCAAGCCGATATGCGTAGTCACATGAATCACCCGTAGGTTCGGCGCAACCAGCATCATGGACACTTCTGGCGTATTCGTCAGCTTGGCCAACATTTCGGTATGACCTGGGAATATATGGCCGCCTGCATGCAATGCTTCCTTGTTAAGCGGCGCCGTACAGATCGCATCGATCTCTTGCTTCACGGCCAGTTGTACCGCACGTTCAATGTAGCAGTAGGCAGCGTGACCGCATAGCGGAGATAATTCGCCGAATGGGTATTTTGGTGGAATCAAGCCCAGATCAATGCATTCAACAACACCATACTCATAATTGGCTGACTCCACGCCATCAAGCGCATGCACTTTGAGGCTACTGCCGAGGATCTCCCCTGCTTCACGCAAGCGATTGACGTCACCAATGACAAGCGGCCTGCAACGTTCGTATAGGTCCTTGGTCGCCAGGCTTTTCATAATGATTTCGGGGCCGACACCGGCAGCGTCACCCATGGTTATTGCAATGATAGGGAGGTACATTAAGAAGCCTTTCTGTGAAATGTTGTAGAGCTAGTATCTGATGGCCCAGTGTTCGTGAACCCGCCTCTTGCCTGTCGGAGCGTTTCATAACAGCGAAAAAGCGTTTCACGAGAACCAAAGGCGCCAGCCTTGGTGATAACAGGAATGGGCTTGATTCCGGCCGCAACGGAAAGCGGCACCCCTGGCTCGATTTCACCGACGAGACGCAGGCCCTTCGACCCCATCGCGGACAAAATCGCACGCGCAGTTTCACCGCCAGTGGAAATGACTGCGCCAATATGATCGGCAAGCGGCGCGACCAGCAACGCAAGTGCCTCGCACAGCTGCAATCCCTCGCCCATGTTAACCGGCTCCTCCATGCCCATCATGAGCAGTATGTCGCGCTTCTTCTGAAGCGACCTATCCAGTGTGTTCTGCAGTTCCTGCCACTGCGGATGCGATTGACCTTGTCGCAAGACACGTGCAGGCGCATCAATTCGCTCCATCTGCCCAGTGGCAAACAGATATTCGGCCTGGTTTCGCGACACGCTCGACACACTGCCAACCACCGTCAAGATTGAACCGCTGGTATTCACAGGGGTAACCAGGACCGACTTGGCAGCGGCATGCGCAGCAGCCGGCAAATGATTTGCCAGCCCTGCGGACCCAACCCAGAATCTCGGTATCGACAATGAAATCGACGCGTGTGCAATAGTTTGCAAGTCGCCGTCCGCTTCGGCGTCACATACAACCGCCTGCATGCCATCTCCCGCGCATGTTTCGAGCAACGCGCGCAATTGTTCCGCGCCTTGTCGTATCTCGTTAATACAGATCGATGCGGTCTTGATGCCATGACGGGCGAGCATGCTCGGAAGATGGGCGGTGCCCGTCATGCCTTCACCACGCCAGATTTCTGTCATTTCTAGCGGCATGTCGTTTAAGTATTGATGTCCATTCATCGTGAAGCGGTCGGCCAGCGGAAATGCCGGAGCAACGATCGCCAGCCCCGCCTGATTGATGATTGAACCAAGCTCCTTCGCAAAATTGCCTCGCAGCGTCGAGTCAATTTTTTTATAAAGGAGCTGCCCTTCCGAGCGGTACCGGTTGTATATATCAAGNNAGATGGACTTTAGCAGCTTCGGTTCCAGGCAGACGCCGCGTATCGGCATCAATCGAGATGACCTGAGCGGCCTCTGTGTCGATACTTTGCTCGGCCTGACGGTCAATGACCACCAGCGTCTCCAGGCCCGCCTTGAAGAAGGCACTGGCGCAGTCGGCTGCGCCAGATAAATCGTCTGCAATGATCAGTACTTGTGCCATATAAGCGCCCGCCCTATGCCGACTCGGCGTCAGAAGCGGGAGCGTCGCCTGCGTCGCCCCGCACTCCTGTGTGCTTAGCCACCCAGGCGGTCAAAATCGGCGCCAGAATCGCCGTGATAACCACACAGGCCGCAACAGTAATGGTAGCTGTTTTCGCCGCCTCGGCGTAGACCGGATTGGCCGCGGCAATAATTGCCGGCACTGTAGCGGCGTTACCTGCAGTAGTGGCTGCCGCCACACCCGCCACACCAGTGCCGCCCGTCACGCGATCGACAAAATACAGCGGGATACCGGTCACCACTACTACGGCAATACCCATGCCCAAGCCCAGCAATCCTGCCTGCCAGACCCTATGGAGGTCAAGTCCGGAACCGAGTGCAAACGCAAAAAATGGCAGCAGGACCGGCACAGCCTTGCTCATAAAAGCGCGCATTTCGCGATCAAAATGACCCAACAGCATACCGATTGCCAGCGGTAAAATGCTGCCGACGAGGGTTGGCCAGGGGAAAGCCGACAATCCTGCAACTCCCAATGTCACCATTGTTAAAAAGGGACCAGATTCAATCGACATAACCGAATAAGCACCGGCATCTTCCGGTTTGCCGTACTGCCCCATTAACGCCATGTACAGACCGCCGTTAGTGTCATTCATTGCGGCGACAATCGCCAAAGTGGAAAGGCCTGCGAACATCCCGCCTGATATCGGCGCTTCGCCCAGGTAATGGCCGAAAATGAGGCCCAATGCGATACCCAGGCAGATTTTGACGGCAAACAGGGATCCACCTTTTTTCAGGATGTACGGAGTCGCCTTGATGTTAATGCTGGCTCCCATACAGACATAAAAGACAGCAAGAATGGGTAACGCGCCGGTGAACAACGCGCCCGTAAACGACCCAAAGAATTTTGGCGTCTCTGGGAAAAACGTCGCAATGACCGCACCAAACAAAAGGGGCACAATCATCATGCCGCCAGGGATGCGGTCAAGCGTACGCTTAATAGGAATTTGCATCGTTGTCTCCACCTTTAGGAATTAATAAATTTTAATTAACAGGATGTAAAATGCTTACATTGAGCATTTGTATTCATAATTTTATATTAATTTCCAATTTAAATGCGTGAAATACGCAAATTGTTTTTATAATGCGCTATGTGTGCATTTTTTATATGGCTTCATCTCTGTCTAGTCCGTTGATTACCAATCATGCGACCGGTGCAACCCGAACGTCATATCCAATAGCCTGCCNNTGAATTGCGTTGAATTGCGTTGTTGTTAACGGATTTACACCATTGCATAATCTAAAGAGGCAGATCAATGAAAACGAAAGCAGCGGTTGCATGGCAGGCCGGACAGCCGCTCACCATCGAGGAAGTCGAACTGGGCGGCCCGCGCGAGGGCGAGGTGCTGG
>PKWO01000464.1 GCA_003132085.1 Oxalobacteraceae bacterium
GCCAAGTATCCGGCGTACCTGACGGCGCAACAGGCAACCACTGCACTTGTATATCGGTCGTGCCGACTCCCCCCAGTGTCATGGGGCAATTGATCGTTAATCCCTTACTAAAATCAGTCATATTGGCTCCAGTTCATCATAATTGTTACGAGCGTATTCGGGGTAATGCCACATTAAAATGAGCGGCATTTTTCTCTCCAAAGTTTTCCCTGCCTGACAAGCGTTATCATTTGGTCTTGAGCTAGAGTAGCAGGAGTGGCACCTTTCAAGATGAGGGTTCTCCCATGTGCAATGGTTGTGTTTCCATTCGCCGCTAATATCGTAATCTCCTGACCATCCTGCCCACTATTAAATGCATTAATTATCGTTGGACTGCCATTATTTGCACGCCAAAAACGACGCCCATAGACGCTAGGCGTAGCGGAGTTTTCTGGGAAACTCATATGGCTAACGTCTTGTTCAGTGTTGTACCGGTTGTTTTCCGCAATTACGTCCAGAAGCGAAGTGCGCAAATCTATAGATTTATTATTGTTGCAGGAGTTGCCGATCACCGTGACAAAAGTTATGCTTCCCGGGTCAACCTCTGTTATCGAAATTCCATAGCCTAAATTATGATTGCACACATTCCCAATGATGGTAATTCCAGTTAACAGCGAACTTGGAGCAGCGTTGATAAAGATCCCGTTAGTCTTATTATTTTTGCAGATATTTCCGGAAATCGTAATGTCTCTCGGATTTCCTGAGATACCAGAGGTAATGGCTATTCCTTTGTCTTGCGTTACGCTGGCCCCCGACCTTGTATCCAAACATAAATTTCCGGTTACGATAACTTCATAACATTTGTTGGTTAAGTCTATTCCGTTAAAACTAGTAACATTGGCGTTATTGTTATTTATACAAATATTCCCAGTGATCGCACTATTTTGCAGGGTAGGTACATAAATTCCCGCGTTCATATTTTGATATAGAACATTCCCGGAAATTGTAATTCTCGAAGGGATATCGGCATCAGTTTTATAAATTACATCCGATTGAATACCTTCTCCGCAGGCCATAACAATGTTATTTGATATAGTCAGGTTGTTAGAGGCGTACCCGTTTGCGCCACCAAAATTTATTCCAGTTCCAGCCGTTCCGGTACTGTCACTGCAAAAATTGTCTGCGATTCTTCCGCCGTTGGAGGATATTACCATCGCGTCGTGTCCGGAATGGCAGTCATAAATATTGTTACCGACGACGTAGATATTATTTTCCATGTCAGTCGCATTATAATTTCCGGCTCTAATACCAGCAGCGCCGGAAGTAAGCGGATTGAAAAGAGTGTTGTTAGTAATTCTATTTCTGGAGCCTCCGCCAATTGCGTTAATTAACCCATATTTTCCGCAACCCGAAACATTGTTATTATCTATGACGCAATCGGTGCAGTTGTACAGAGAAATGGCAGTCGTCGCATGATTATTCCCTTGAATTGTGACATTATTAATTCCGCAATTAGAAGAATTATGAAAAAGAATACAGGCACTCCCGAAAGCGTCGTGTAGTGTTGACACACCGCCGATCTTAATTGTGGCCCCGGCTCCAGAAAGGATAACTCCTGTTTTATTAGCGATGGAAAGGCCGGCGCGGCCAACGAGATAACTCCCCATAGGGAAGAAGACAGTGCCACTGCTGACAGCATTGATAGCTTTTTGGACAGCTGGAGCATCATCAGTAACGCCATCCCCCACCGCGCCGAAATCCTTAACATTCACCGAACCATATCCTTTAACTTGCACTGTCTGCGCAACTGCCCCGGCGCTGGATTGTGCGAATGCCTCACGCGCGGAAATTTCCAGAAGGGCGCCGCCAGCAATTGATCCGACGGCGAGTTGCCTGATGAAATTGCGACGTGGGTCGAGTGTTGCAGGTGGAGTGATGTCATATTCGAACGGAACGTCAACTCCATTCGGGTTGCTGTTGATTACCATGGTTATATTCCCTCGTAAAAACACTGCCGCGATCTCAGAGATGGGTCCGACGATGGGTCAATGCGACACGCCATCTCTACGTATTACCTTCAATGCAGTAAGTAATATTATTTGAACATCATGCATCAGCGAACGATGGCACAAATACTCCACATCCAATCTTAATTTTTCTGGAATTGGCAGGTCGTCACGTCCGTTAATTTGCGCCCATCCGGTCAGCCTGGGCAGCAGCCTACCGACTTCATTTTCGGTGCGTAATGTGATCAAACCATATTGGTTAAACAATGCAGGGCGCGGTCCGACGATACTCATATCGCCAATGAGAATACTCCAAAGTTGCGGCAACTCGTCCAGACCCGACTTCCTTAAGAACGCACCGATCGGAGTGAGGTATTGTTTTGGGTTATTAAGCAAATGGGTGGCCACAGCCGGCGTATCGACGCGCATAGTTCTAAATTTTGGCATCCGAAAAGTACGACTATTGACGCCGATACGATCCGACCAAAATAGAATCGGCCCTGTCGACGTCAGCTTTACGAGCAGCGAGACGATTAGAATAGGAAACAGCAGGACCAATGATGCCAAGAGTGAGATGAGCAGATCCATTGAGCGTTTCATAGAAGGGTAAATTTGTCAGGATGCCGGAACAATTATAAGCGCCAAACCCGAATCCCCGCTTCCGTCAACGCGTTGGCGTTATAGCACGATTTTACGTCGATAAAACATCCGCCTTTGATGAGCTTGCGCTGCAGATCGTCAATGCCTATCGAAACCAACGACCGATGAGAAACGGCGGCGACAATTGCGTCCGCACGCGGCATTTCTTCCCAGGAAAATAGGCGCACGCCATATTGATGTTGCGCCTCTTCGGGATCGGCGAACGGGTCATGGACAAACACTTCCACGCCATAGGTTTTCAGTTCGTTGATGACATCGCCGACCTTGGAGTTGCGCAGATCGGCGCAATCTTCCTTGAAGGTCAAACCCAGCACGTTCACACGTGCGCCTTTGATATAGCTTCCGGCGGCGATCATGTTCTTGATTGTTTGTTCGGCGATGTATTTTCCCATGCCGTCATTGATTCGACGGCCGGCCAAAATGACCTGTGGGTGGTAGCCCAACATGTCCGCCTTATAGGTGAGGTAATAGGGGTCGACGCCAATGCAGTGGCCGCCGACCAGGCCTGGATGAAACTTCAGGAAGTTCCATTTGGTGCCGGCCGCCTTTAGCACCTCTGCCGTATCGATTCCGATTTTGTCGAAGATGATGGCCAGCTCGTTCATTAAAGCGATGTTCAGATCGCGCTGCGTGTTTTCAATGACCTTGCATGCTTCGGCCGCTTTGATGCTGGAACAGCGGTGGACACCCGGTTTTACGATCGATTCATACAGTGCGGCGACCTTGTCGAGCGTTTCAGGGCTGTCGCCGGAAACGACTTTAACGATGTTTGTCAGCATGTGTTCGCGATCGCCGGGGTTGATGCGTTCCGGGGAGTAGCCGACAAAGAAGTCCTGTTTCCAGCGCATGCCGGAGGCTTGCTCCAGGACGGGAATGCATACTTCCTCGGTGGCGCCTGGGTAGACGGTCGACTCGTAGACTACGATGGCGCCCTTTTTCATATTCGCGCCGGCGCTCTTGCTGGCGCCTATCAGCGGGGAAAAGTCGGGAGTGTGCGCGATGTCGACAGGGGTTGGAACGGCCACGATGATGAAGTCGGCTGCGCTCAGTATGCTTGGGTCCGACGAGTATTCAGCGTGTATGGCCTCGGCCATTTGGAGATCGGTGAGCTCGCGTGAAGGATCAACGCCGCGTTGGCAGGATTCTACCTTGGCGATGGAGATGTCGAAACCGATTGTGCGGGTGTGTTTGCCGAATTCTACGACGAGAGGGAGTCCAACGTAACCGAGTCCGATGACAGCAATGGTGGCCATATATGAATGAATGATTGATTGATGGGAAAGACGCTGTGCGTAATTTCAGGAATGTTCAGGAATGGTCAGGAACGTGTTACATGATGCGCAGTATGGTAGCTTCGGTCGCGTTAGCGGCAACGCCGCGGGATGCGCCGGATTCCATCAGTACGCCGCCATTTTCTTGCGGCGCATAGCCATGCACGATCGTTTTCAACGTGTCTTTGATGTGTGCGTCGTCATTGGTCTCGCACGCTTCGAACAGCGCAGTGAGCAGCTTGCCCAACAGCTCCGGGGCGATCGCATACTCGGTGGTCCACATGATGCGCGGATGCTCGCTCAATTTGGCGTCCTTGCCGAGGATCAATTCTTCATAGAGCTTTTCACCCGGGCGCAGACCGACGAATTTAATTTCAATTTCGTTGTCGGGGTTCTCTTCATTTTTCTCGGTCAGGCCTGCCAGGTCTATCATGGTTCGTGCCAGATCGAGGATTTTGATCGGCTCGCCCATGTCGAGCACAAATACATCGCCCCCTGTTGCCATCGCGCCCGCCTGTATGACGAGTTGCGCCGCCTCCGGTATTAACATGAAATAGCGTGTGATATCGGGGTGGGTGATCGTGATGGGGCCGCCTTGCTTGATCTGCTCCCGAAAGTGCGGCACCACGGAACCGGACGAACCCAGCACATTGCCAAAACGGACCATGCAGAATGTTGTGGCAGGCGCGGTTTTGGCGGCCGCTTGAAAAATCAGTTCCGCAATGCGTTTGCTGGCGCCCATGACATTGGTGGGGCGGACTGCTTTGTCGCTTGAAATGAGCACGCAGGTTTTGACCTGGAATTTTTCGGCGGCGGCGCTGATCACTTGCGCGCCGACGACGTTGTTGCGGATGCCTTCAACCATATTCGCTTCGACCAGCGGCACGTGTTTATAAGCGGCGGCATGATAGACGGTATCGATACCGCCTGCCTGGATGATTCGCTCGACCAGGGCGGCGTCGCACACCGAGCCGAGATGCGCGTCGATTGCCATAGCCGGAAAACGGGCGCGCAGTTCCTGTTCGATCACATAGAGAGAAAATTCGGAGTGGTCCAGCAAGTGCAAACGGCGTGGCGCCAGCGCCAGGATCTGCCGGCACAGTTCGCTGCCGATGGAGCCGCCGGCGCCGGTTACCAGCACGTTTTGGTCATGCACGCATTTGCCGAACAGCGCTTCTTGCGGCGGGACCATGTCGCGCCCGAGCAAATCTTCAATGCTGACTTCACGAATCTGTTCAGCGATATTGCCGTCTGACAGCTCCATCAAGCTGCTCAGCATTTTGACGGGGACGCCTGCTTTGCGCGCCATCGTCAAGACTTGGCGGCGACGTTGCCGTGCCGCAGAAGGGATGGCGAGCACAATTAACTCAATGCCCAGTTTAGCGATCATTTCAACCGCGTCGACGAAGGAATATACCTCCAGGCCGGCTACCGAATGCTTGAAAAAAATGCGCTTTTCGTCGAAAAAGCAGATTGGAATATATTTTTCAGCGACGCGCATCGATTGCGCTAATTGCGCGCCGTCTTCCCCCGCGCCGAATATCGCCACCCGTTTCTTGACATTTTGTCCGATGCCCATATTTTTGCGCAAAAACGACCGGACCGACAATCTTGAACCGGCAACATAGGTGAATGCGATGAACCAATAGATTACCAACGCGGTGCGCGGCAACCTTTTGTCATCGACTATGATGGCAAGAAAATAGGTTAACACGATAACCACGGCGAGCCCGCCGCCGGTGATTGCCAGTGGGTGCTCGTCGATAAAACGGATTATCGCGCGATACAGCCCGGAAAAATAAAATACGGCAATGCTCAATAAAGTAATCAATATATACGGACCGTAGCCGTACCCCATTACAGCCCGTATTCCACCGACGCGCAACAGCATGGCAACCAGAAAACAGAGTGGCAACGCGATGACGTCGGCAGCCACCATCAATGCGATTTTGCCGGCCCGCGGCATCGAAACCAGTTTTTCTGACAGTGTGGCTAAGTGGATATTACCCATGTCGAACACGCATCTTGGAAATATTTCGGAATAAGTGGAAAGCAGCTATCGCTTAAGGCGCTTCAGGGGGAGGGCTGTTTGGGGGTGTGGAACCCCATGGCCGATTCGGCCAGTCTTGACTGGATGCATCTTTACCTGTCATTTCCGTTTCCCCAAGGCACAACAAAGTTCTATTTTTTCTGCAAAAATCGTTATTTATTTTGCATTTAATATATCACGCTGCCATCGTTCCATACTATCAAATTCTGAGGTCTGACTGCTCAACTATTGAGAGCTTTCAATGAATTGCGTCATTTCAATGTTGTTTGCGTGCACTATTGAGTGTGGGTTGCCCCACGGGAAACTTTTTTGTGGGTGACATGGCTTTACCGTCGGCGAACCGTTTCGCCGACTGCTCATCCGAGCGTGCCTCGGATCATTCGATTTGGCCGGCGAGGTTGTGTAAATCAGTTTTAATCGATATGATTGACTTTGACTAATTTTGACTAATTTTGATCAAAAGGACTAATCGATGAACACCAAAGTGATTACGGCCCATGTGCCGCTGCCACTGGCGGAGAAAATCGATCAAATGGCCGCGCGCTTGGAGCGCTCCCGTGGCTGGATCGTGAAACAGGCGCTGGCAGCCTGGATCGACTGCGAAGAAGAACATAGGCGTCTAACGATGGAAGCGTTGGCGGAGGTGGATGCCGGGGTTGTCATCGATCACCAGGCAGTGCAAACATGGGCAAATAGCCTTGATGCCGACCAGCCGTTACCGGTGCCGCGCTGATGCAGTTGCAATGGACCGGCAAAGCATTGTCCGATCTGGCTCGGCTCCATGCCTTCTTGGCGTTGGCGAACAAGCCGGCCGCCGCCCGCACCGTGCAATCGCTGATCGCTACGCCCGCCCGGCTTCTGGACCAACCCCGGATAGGCGAAAAACTGGAAGAGTTTGCGCCGCGCGAGATTCGTCGCATCTTGGTCGGGCATTATGAAATGCGCNNGCGCTATGAAATTCAGGAGTCCACCCTCTACGTGCTGCGGCTCTGGCATACCCGAGAGGATCGGTAGCGCCGGCGGCAAGCAATTGCGTGACCTTTTCCTTATAATCGGACATGAATCGGCAGGGGCCGGTCGCGTTGGAGCAATGACAATATGAGTTTGCAGACCTGGTGGCTGTTCGTAATGATGACCTTCGTCGTGTCGGCGACCCCGGGGCCCAATATGTTGCTGGTGATGAGCAGTAGCGCACGTTTCGGTTTTCGCGCTGCGGTGTCGACGATGGCCGGTTGCATGACGGCGCTGCTGGCGATGATGAGCATTTCCGCTGCCGGCCTGGGCGCGTTGCTGCATGCGTTCCCGGCGGTTTTCGACGCTTTACGCTGGGCCGGCGCCGCCTACCTGGCTTACCTCGGCATCAAGTGCTGGCGTGCGCCGGTGCCTGATAATGCAGATGGCGTGGAGACGCCGCGCCTGACAGAGCGGCCAGCCAAATCGGGCGCGCTGTTCCGGCAGGGCGTGCTGGTGGCTGCCAGCAACCCGAAAGCAATTCTGTTCGCTGCGGCCTTTCTGCCGCAGTTCATTCATCCGGAGATGCCGAAGCTGCCGCAGTTTGCGATTCTGCTCGCGACCTTCGCGGTGATTGAAATCAGTTGGTACTTGGTGTATGCCGGCAGCGGACAGCGGCTGGCGAGCTACCTGCGCCGTGCCGCGGTGTTGAAGGCCTTTAACCGGGTAACTGGCGGCGTGTTCGTTGGGTTTGCTGCGGTGATGGCTGCTGTGCGCAATTGAATTCGCCTAGACGATCAGATCGTCAAAGTGCGGTATAGCGGCGTCAGTGAGTATATGCGCGAACTCATCCGCGCAGACGAGAAGCGCAAGGCCGAAGACCGGCTCGAAGCATTGCTCCTCGAAGGATTGAACGGCAAAGAAACCGAGTTCACCAAAGAGGATTGGAACGCAATCCGCAAAGAAGCCTTGGCGAGGATCAATAGAAAGAAACAAAACTGATTTGGTGGGAATTACTGGGCATCAAAAATTCTTGAATATGCCTGGGCCTACAGATGGGCTGAGCGGCGAACGCGACCCTAACATGGCACTATTGATGTCGCTTCAGTTCAATTAGGCTCCAGCCTAGTTGGCGACGAATTTCTTCCATTGATGGCGGCGCGCTTCTCTCAGCGTTGCGATGGGCCAGATATTGCCGAACCTGTTCTTTTGTAGGTTGCTTGATGGAAATCATGATTCGTCTCCGAGGCATTGAGCTTTATATTCGGCGTCAGTTCCAACCAACTTAAGTGTAAGAGGGAAGCGCCTGATGCAACATTGACCGCGGTCAATTTTGTAAACATTCCGGCGATTACTGAACAATCCGCATTCTTCAAAATTCGTGACTATTCAGCCGCTGG
>PKWO01000021.1 GCA_003132085.1 Oxalobacteraceae bacterium
AGAGTAGTAACCGTCAACGTAAGAAAGGAATTTTCAACCATGAACGTGAACATTTTGACTTGGGTGATTGTTTTGCCGACCAGCCTTGAAACACTTCAAACGAAAGTGAATCTTGAAGCACGTAGAACGGCTGTTTTGAAACTGGTGGAAAAAGCCGAAAACCTGAAGGCGCAAGCCGCCGAACTTGAAGCATCGGCCTACCGCGAATCCCTCTATATCGAGAGCCAGGCCCGCCACGTTTGGACTGATGAACAGATCAACAAGGCCAAGCAAGCGTGACCAACTCGCCCCGGTGACAGCGGGGCAATTCAATCAAGATCGAGGAGCGACAAATGATGATGCAAAGATTGTTTGAAGGAGTGACACCTGTTTCAACTTACACCCGCGCCGATGCTATCGGTGACGGCGTGCTTGTTGACGCGTCGATTGTGGCGAAAGAGGCGGGTTTTACCTGTCCGGTTGCTGTCACTAAGGCGGTTTGGAGTGATTGCGTTAAGTGGGGCCAGGAAGACACCAAGCGCCAGGCTCCCCAGGACGAAGAAGGCCGCTTATGGGACGTGATTTACATGTGTTTGCAAACGGCTAGATACACAAAGGTTGAGGGGGCGTTTTACTTCATTCTGTATCGTATCCCGCGTGGTGGACGTGGCCGCAAAGCGCGTCTGACACGCCTTAAAGCGCATATCGGCCCTGGTGATGATGGCGAGGGCGCGATCACGATCATGAAGCCGGACGAGTCTTAAAACCTTTTACAATTGAAACTACGGAGAAACATAATGAACTTCCTTATCTTCGCACTGTGGGCAATGGCTGCAATCCCTGTTATCGGCCTCGTGTTGTGGTTTGTCGGCAGTGCCTTGTTTGCGGTTGATGAAGTCAAGGCGGTTCGTTATTTGGCCGGGAAATACGACCAGGCACAGCGCGGCTAAGTGGTGACAGTGTTCGCGCACCAGGTGGCCGACCGTGACACCAAACAAAAGCGAACAGGTAGACGATTTATATCAATTGACAAGCGATAACGCTTTACATTGAATTTTCAGGCTGTCATACTTGTTGCAAAATAAAACACAACGAAACAAACGTCAACGTAATCAACGATAGGGCTAATGATGAAGACTTTAGCAGTAGCGAATCAAAAAAGTGTCGGCAAAAGCACTTTGGCGATACACCTTGCGTATGCAGGGGCAGCGGCAGGCTTGCGCGTGTTGATGGTGGACATGGACAAGCAAGGTAGTTTGACTATGTGCTTCCCTCCGATCAATGGCGATGCTTCCGGCTTGCTGGCTTCGTCACTGTACGACGAAGACCAACCAGCGGCAGCGCTGGAATACATCGGCGAAAAGGTTGCCATTATCCGGGCAACTCCCATTCTGGCCGCACTGGACTCTGCACCGGACATTTTTATCAAGCGGCCACGGTTGAACTTGCGCCGCTTTGCCAACGACTTCGATTTGTGCATCATCGACACCCCCGGCCACATTGGAATGTCGCTTAATGCCTCTCTCGCAGCCGCCGACGCCGTGGTTTGCCCGGTATCTATCGGCAAGTTTGAAATGAAAGCACTGTCCGACTTGTGGGCTTTCATCAGGGCGGTAAAGACCAAGGGATATAACCCGGAATTGCGTTTGATCGGAATTTTGCCCAATCGCGTCAACACACGAAGCCCGCTCGAAATTCAAGGGCTGCAAGCACTTCGGGAGCAGTACGGCCCCGCGATCCTGGCCCATACACTCCCCGAACGCGCCGCCGTCAAGCAGTCGATAGAGCTTAACCGCCCGGTTTGGGTATCCACCAAAGGCGCGGGGCATCTAGCCGCCGCCAAAGAGTGGAAAGCAGCATGCAAAACAATTTTGGTAAAACTAGGGAGCATCCCGCAATGAATAAAGCACTCGTTAAGAAAGCACCAACCGCATTCGCCAATCTTGGCAGTGTTTTAGGGGAAGGGTTCGGCGACCTCATGGCAGCAGAGGGCGACCAGTTCGCGCATGTGTCGTTAGATGACATTCTCCGCGAGCCGCAAGTACGCGACCCGGCCAATTTCGACGATGAAGAACACAGCCTTGCCGATCTATCCGCAAGCATCCGCAAGCATGGCGTACTTGAGCCGGTTCTGTTGTGTCCGATTGAAGGCGGGCCGAAGCCTTACAAGCTTGTTTTTGGCGAACGTCGTTACATCGGTTCACAGATGGCGGGTAAGGACAAAATACCGGCCCTTATTCGCAAGATGACCGCCGAAGAAGTGCGCGACATTCAGTTTGCCGAAAACATCCACCGCAAGAATCTTACCTTGATCGAGGAAGCAAAACGGATTCAAGAAGACCTTAACAACCTGGGCAGCATCGATGCAGTTTTGGAAAAGCACAACAAGAGCCGCGCTTGGCTTTCTAAAATCCTGTCATTGCTGAAATTGCCGCAGCAAGCGAAGCGGCTTTTGTCGGAAAAAATCAGCGCGGACATGGAAGTTATCAGCGATGTCAGGACGATTGAAAAGCTTGACCCGAAAGCAGCGGAGAAGCTGGTAAACGAGTTGAAGGCAACACGCGGCAAGGAAGAGGCCCGGAAACAGGTTAAAGCGGTCAAGGATGCGGTCAAACCACTGTCAGCGAAGAAAGTAGCAGCCAAGGAAGCGAAAGGGCAGGGCGGCACCATTGCGACGGCCAAAGACCGGACAGCGGAGCTACCAGGCGTAACGGCTAATTTCGCGGACGCGAAAAAATCGGACAAAGGCGACAAGTCAGCGCCGCGCCCGGTCGCGTTTTCCCCGGCGCAAGCGCTCAGTACCGCCTACATGAACATTTTCGAGCATGGCAGCAGCCCGAAAACGGTTTATGACGTGCTGCCAAAGGACGACAAAGAGGCCATAGAGGGCTGGTTGCATTCTTACTACGATGCAGGAACCAAGGCCAAGGACGCGGGACGCGCTGTTATCCAGGGCTTCCGCAATGGTCAGTTTTCCAGTGACGGCGAAGGCGCTTTTGCCCTAGTCGCTTTCCTGCACGGCGCGGACAGTGGGGCGAAGTTCAATTTGTTGAATATTTTGGGAAGCGTTAAGGAATAATTTCATGGAGAACGCAATCATGTATCAACTTGCCATTGACGATTTGCGCAACCTGCTTAAACAACTTGGGCGCAGCGAATTTCGTGCGTTTGGATATGCGCAGCAGCTTCGCGCATATCGCGCCCAAATTCATCGCAAATAAGAACTGGTGACAAATTATCCGCATCAGGTCGCCGACCGTGCGCGACCCTCATAACGTCCGGGCATTGCCGCCGGAAGAAAAGCAGATCGCGGAGCAAACACGGAGCGAAGGAGCCACCAAACAACGCGACACGTCCGACCAGCCTCTTTAAGTCGGCGCACCCAATTACATTATTTTGAGGTTTTAACGTGGCAACAGAAAAACGCCGTATGTCGTTACAGGAATTTGAGGCGGTTTTACCTCTGATTAAAAAAATATCCGATCAACGACGCGAAGCCGCAAAAGCGGCTCTGGTCGATGGCATGTCGCTTGCGACCGTCGCGGAGGCATTCGGATGGTCGCGGCAGGCCGTAAACGACGCCATAGGCCAAGTTTGGGCAGCGCGTGAGCGTTACCATGAGTCGCAACGCGCAAACGCACAGGCAAGCGTATTGCTGCCCCCAGGTTGGGAGCAAGTGACGCTCATTGCGCCAAGTCACATGATTGAGCGATTTCGGGCCGATATCGCCAAGACATCGACAGAAGCGCCGGAGCCGCAGCCGGAGCCGGAGCCAAAAACGAAGCGCAAAAAAAGCCCGGCCACGCAGGGCGCACCGGGCATCAAGTCAACGTAAGCCATTCCAGGGAAACCGAAAGACTTACAGGGTAGATTGTAACAGATCAAAGAGGGGCAGAGCATGACCAAGCAAGTGAAAACGACAGTAGAAACGCCAGCGGTATTCATTGACGTTGACGATGGCGATGGCGATGATGAGGTCAGCACGCTTTCTCCACTTGCAAAGCGGGTAAACGCAATGGCCCGAAGGGTTAAGGCCCAACCTCCTCGCGACGAAAAAGCTGACCAAGCCGACATGCAGCAGCTCGATTTATTCGTCGCCAATCTCCTTGATTACAACCTCAAGGGCGACATGGCAACAATGGAGGCACCCCTATTCTCGCTGTCCACAAAACCGGATATGGTGACGTGGAAGTGGAAAAGTCCGGACGGAAAGAAATGGATTGAAGTTACGCCGTCCGCGATTGGCCGCGCAACGATGCATGACAAGGATTTGCTGATCTACTTATCGTCGCAACTGGTTGCGGCGATGAATGACGCCGCCCGCAAGGGTACAAAGATGCCAGGACGACGGATACGCTTCACGCTGCATGACTACCTTGTAGCGACCGGCAGAGACACGGCAGGGAAATCATACGAAGATGTAGAGAAGACGCTCGACCGCCTGGCCGGGACGCGCCTCAAGACCAATATTGAAATGGGTAACATGGACAGCCGAAGCAATTTCGGCATGATCGAAAAATCCGATTACATCCTCATCAAAGATGCCAAGGGTAACAGGCGTATGTTCAGCATCGAGGTAACGCTGTCGCAATGGCTGTATCGTGCCTTGGAGTTGAGGAATATACTCACGCTCAATCCGGGCTACTTCAACCTTCGCAAACCATTGGAAAAACGCCTGTACGAGTTGGCTCGCAAACATGTTGGCGATCAACCGGAATGGATCATCAGTGAGGAAAACTTGTACGCGAAGTCCGGTAGCAAGGCGACCAAGCCAGAGTTTCGCCGCATGCTAAAAACGATCATTGCGGACGACAGCATTCTTGATTATCGTTTGTCCAGGCAAGAGTCGGACAAGGGTGAAAACCAAGTGCGCTTTTACCAGAAGGACGTCAAGAAATTAGCCTTGGCTTTCGCGAATAAAGCCAAGGGTCGCGCCGGGAAGAAGGCCATCCCAGGCGTCACTCAAGCAAAGCCAGAACGTGACTTGCTCGATTAGGACTGGTGACACGGTCAGTTCGCCGGCGCCGCCGGCTTGTCGCCATTCACATCATGGCGACACCGGACGCGCCCAGGATCTTCCGAAGTGTCACCAACAAACAATCCCACCACACCGTCGACCATAGACACACACATCTATGCTGGCCACACCGGCCGACATAGCTAGATTCGACTATGCCGGATCGCAATCGAGTAGCGCGGCCATGATCGCCAAACGTTCCGCCGCTGGTAGTGCCTTGTAACTCTCTGACCAACGATGCGCCTTGCGCTTAATTCTTTGGCGGTCAGTGAAATTACTTCCCGCGAACGTGGCCCAATGCGTTGCACCAGCTTCAAAGCTCAACCATAGCTTTTCCGTTCGCGGCCCGCCCCGCGTCATCACTTGGAATTCCAACGTTCGCCACCCGGACAGCAGATCGTCATACAGCTTCGACGGATAGCCCGACACCATCACGGCAGCCCCGGCCCCGGCCACCACGCGCAGGAGCTTCAATAAACGCTCATGGTCGGCATCGCTGTATTCGTGCTTATAGCGGTGCCGCGACGTTCGCGTACTGTGCAGGTATGGCGGGTCAGCATAAATCAACACACGCCCCGCCGCCAAAAGATCGAGCCGCCGCAAGAACCTCGCGGCATCGCCCTGGTGCAATTCCACATCGTCCCTGATCGCCGCAAAATGCTCTATCACAGCGCCGTCAAGATCGATGCCGATAGACCGCGCCGCCGCTGGCTTGCGCAGCATCACAGCGCCCCCGCCAAGGTGCGTTTCAATGTACGTGTCATGCGGAGGCATGGCGGCGATGATCGCCTGATATGCCCCGCTTGCGGCCTTCGATCCTAGATAGCTCATGCCCTGTAGATGCAAGTGATTCAACACCATCGAGCATAGTCATTTTCGTCTATGTCGTCAAGCCTGGCCGTGGCGAAAATATAAGCAGCAGCATAGTCATTTTCAGCTATGCTTGCCGGTAGTTCGCATTCAAATTTTTCAAAAGGAAATTGGCATGGCATACATTCGCGGCGCGGTTTATGAGCCACCAGTTAGCGGCGCAGGATTGCCGTTAGTGGCTGTCGTTTTCGGGCCTGATGGAGAGGTACTTACCGCCCGCGCAGTTCCAAGCGTACAGGTCGGGGAAGCGTTGATTGCCGACGCACTTAAAGCGGGCTATCCCGGCAAAGAATAGGATTATTTTTCGTCAAATTTCATTGGTGACAATAATGCGCGATCGATGATGCAATCCTGTCACCAAGGTGCCTATTTATGCCCATCGAGGGAAAAGGTAAGACAAACTTCGGGGTTTCACACATGGTTGAGGTGCCGCGATATGTCAGAAGTTCGGGGTTTCACACATGCCAGACTTCGGGGCTTTATACACGTAAAAGTTCGGGGTTTCACACATGCTGCTTCGGGGCTTCACACATCGAAAGTCGGGGTTTCACACATTTAGATTCGGGGTTTCACACATTTTAGATTCGGGGTTTCACACATGTCAAAGCGTTAATTATTTCGATGAATCAATGAGTTACAAATGTTATCCACAGCCAAAAAAATCTAGTTAACTATTTTTATCTTTATAACTTTACGCAGCGGCAAAAGCCGGGGCACCCCTGCGGGGTTCCCCCACCTACGGCGGCTCCCCCTCCCCCAAAGACTTAAAACATGCCCCCGCAAGCGGGGGTGACGCGCTTCGCGCTTGTTGACCCCCAACAGCATCCAACGCTATCAGCAAGGGCGATAAATAAATCACCAGTACGCAAAGAATTTTCTACAACGGCAACAGCATTGTCGAGGCCGCAAAGCGGCAACCCCTTCACAACCCCTACAAAAAACCACCTAGTAATCGACCTCCAAGGGGCGCACGGTCTAACCGTCCCAGGCGATGCAAAACCCCGCATCACCTGGCATGGCCGCAAGCGGCCACCCTACGGGCGCTAAGACCCGGATAAATCACGCTCGGCACGTCGCCAACCCCGCGACGAGCCGACCGCTCAACCGGGCTGGTGTGCCAGCCGTCGCAGACTAGGCCAACGGTGTGCAACCTCAGTCAAAAGCGTCTACAGGAAGGGGGTAGGTTCAAGCGTAACAGGCTCATTAACGACGATACGGCCTCACCAAGAGGCGTTCAGCCTGTTTTGCAAGGGCAGACACCAGACCAACGGAAAAAACGGCTTAAAACGGCTCCTATGAAGCCGTTTTTTTATCGACCGCAGTTTCAGAATTTAGATGCATCGAAGCAATGGAACAGTGCACCGACTTAGCGACCGCAAGAATTCGCGGAAATGAGTAACGGAGTAAGCCGGAACCCGCGAAATTTCCGGCCTACTCGTTTATGGGTGAAAACACGAATAACGCACCTGTCAACTGTCAATGCTAACAGGTGTCGGATAATCAAATAGTTACAGATAACACTTGTTACGTTATCCGTTATTCGTTATGATAACGTTACTGTGTGTTATTCGTTATCCATTGAGAAAGGCGGCATCATGGCAAATCCTGAAAAAATCGTTACCCGCGAACTGGTTTTTGAAGTGGCAGACCGGCTCAAGGCCCAAGGCATTGAGCCGACGAATCGCAAAGTTCTGCATGAGACTGGCGGCAGCTTGACCACGATTGCAAGCCACCTTCGAGACTGGAAGGCGCAACAGGACATCCCGGCCCCGGCCAAGATCGAGGCGACCTTGCCGCCAACGGTCGCAGAAATCGGCCTTCAATCCGTCGCGGCAATCTGGCAGGCTTGCGCTGCCGAAGCCCGCAAAGACTTCGAGGTAGTCACCGAGCAGGCAAACCAACGTGTCAAGGCCGCAGAGGAAGAACGCGACCGCGTATTAACCGAGCTTGGCGAGGCCGAAACCGACCTGAATACCGAGCGCGAAGAAGTCGCCCGCTTGACCCCTTTGCTTGCGCAAGAGCGCGAGCAAAGGGCAAAACTTCAAGAGCAAAACAATCACTTGCAGAGCGAAACCGAAAAAGCCGCCGCCGTGGTTTTGGAAGTAGAACGCCGCGCCGCTTCCTTGCTGGAAAGCCTCACGCATGCGCGAGAGGAAGAATCCCGCTTGCAGTCGATTAGCGACCGTCAGGCCCGCGAGGTCGAGCAGCTACGCGCCGCGCTTGACACCGAGCGCCAGCAGCGCGAAAAGGCCGAGCTATCTTGTGCGGCAAGGAAAACCGAACTTGCCACGGCAGAGGCCAACAACAGCAATTTGACCGAAAAGATTGCCGACCTGAAAAAGAGCAGCACAGCGGAAATCCTTCGCATCAGCGAGAAAATGCAGAAGCTTGAGGCCGAAAATTTAGCGGCGCGTCGTCACGCCGAAGAATCGGCGGTAGAGTGCGGCACCATGAAGGGCCAGGTAGAAACGCTACGGAAACAGGTGGACAGCCAAACGACCATCATCAAGGGCTTTTCTCCCCTGGGCGACAAGAAAACGAAGTGAGGCCGACATGATTGATTTTCTTGAATGGGCGGGTTCACTTTCCGGCCTGGCCGGTGCGTTTTTGTTGGCAACCCACAGCCGCATTTCTCGCTATGGCTGGCTGACATTCCTAGCGTCAAATATTGTCATGATCGGCTTTGCCTTGAGCATTCATCGTTATGGGCTTTTCATTCAGCAAATTGGCTTCATGGGAACTACTCTCTTAGGCATTTACCGCGCCGGTTTTGCCATCCCATTTTTTCGTTTTCGGGGTCAGTTATGAGCATCGTTCCGGGGTCGCGTTGTCAAATCATTTCCGTTCATCATCGCTGCTTTAATAAGGCGCTTGGCCGGGTTGTGATCGTGGTCAAGGTACTTGAAAATTCCGTCCTGGCACATGATGACAAGCCTTTGACATATCGCACGAATCGCGCCGGTCGGCGAGTGGTGAGCAATGATCCGCGTTGCATCCAGACGTTTTACGGGTTAGAGCAGCTTCGTTTGTTGCCCTACGGTTCGTTGACTTCTTACTAAACACACCCTCCCCCCTTTGGGCATTTTTCGCGTCCGCGAA
>PKWO01000383.1 GCA_003132085.1 Oxalobacteraceae bacterium
TTTCGATCCGGGCAGCGACAAGTTGCTGCCGCCGGAGCGCGAAAAGCTGAAACAGGTGGCGCTGATACTATCCAAGCGCACGCAACTGAAGCTCTCGGTGCCGGGGCAATACAGCGAGGCGGCCGACGGCGCCGCGCTGAAAGCGCGCGCGGTACGGGCCGAAATCGCCAAGCGTGCCGGCGTCAAACTCGATGCCGGCGAGGAACCCGGACCGATTGACCTACAGGATCGCGCCGTGCGGGGCGCCATGCGCGGCCTATATGCGGAGCGCTTCGGCGCCGCAGAACTCGACCAGCAGAAAAAGGCGGCGGAGGGTGGCGCCGCACTCGTCGGCGAGCCGGCCGCGCCGGACACCAAGACAGAAGCGGCTCAGAAGAAATTGCCAATATGGCAGCGCGTCGGCAAGCTGATCCAGGGCGAGCCGCAGGTGGCCGATGCCAGCTCCTTCTACCACAAGCTGCAGGAGCGCCTGGACCAGAACCAGCCGCTGGCCGCCGATGCATTAACCCGGTTGGGCGAGCAGCGCGCGCATGCCATTCTTGCCGCGCTGACGGATGCCGGCGTCGCTCCGGCGAGTGCGCTTGCGGGAGCGCCCGAGAAGGTCAGCGCCGATGTTGGCAAGCCGGTGCCGCTGAAGCTGGGGCTGGTGTCGAGGTAAGCGATAGTGGAGTTGAACCACCCAATCAATTAACACCGACCCCGCAACAATGACGTCATCGTCCAGATATATCGTGATGCGGGTCTTGCCGGTTGCCGGGACGACAGCTCCCCATTTTCCTTGACTAAACAGCATGTCGGACCACTCAATTTTCAAACTCAGCAGTCTACATGAATGCTATGATCATCTCGCTTAACGCGACAAAACCGATCCGACGCATTCGCAAAACGACGCTTCGCTCATCGTAAAACCGCAATTAGAAATTTGAACTTGATAGGAAATTTAAAATGCAACAAAAAACAATGAAGGTGTGGACGGCATTGCTGGCAGGGTTGCTTTCGTTTTCGAGCTACGCAGCGGACAAGCCGTTTAATATAATGGAAGCATCCATTGGTGAGATTCACCATGCGATGCGGGCAGGCAGCCTGACTTGCCATAGTCTAGCGCAGCAATATCTTGACCGTATTCAAGCCTATGACAAACAGGGGCCATCCCTGAATGCAATTCTTTATCTTAACCCCAAGGCATTGGAGCAAGCCGATGCCTTGGACCGGCAATTCAGGCGATCCGGGAAAATGGCGCCCCTGCATTGTATTCCGACGGTACTGAAAGACAATTACAACACAGCGGACATGCCGACGACCGCCGGTTCCGCGTCGTTAGCCGGTGCACGCCCTGCGCAGGATGCATCGGCCGTAGGCCGGCTCCGGGAAAATGGCGTTTTGATTCTAGCCAAAACCAATATGCAGGAGTTCGCCTTAGGCGGGGTATCAGTCAGCTCGCTCGGTGGTCAAATTAAAAATCCGTATGATTTGCAGTTGACGCCGGGCGGTTCTTCCGGCGGCACCGGTGTTGCGCTGGCTGCCAATTTCGCTACGGTTGGCACGGGAACGGATACTGTGAATTCGATTCGCTCGCCCGCTTCGGCGAATAACCTGGTCGGGATCCGACCGACCCACGGGCTGATTAGCAGGGCCGGCATCGTGCCGGTATCTTTCACGATGGACGACGCCGGCCCGCTGACCCGTTCCGTCACCGATGCCGCTCATATGCTGGATGCGATGGCTGGATACGATCCTGCCGATCCGTTGACGGCGCTGAGTGTCGGCCATATTCCCAAAACGTACACAGCGTATCTGAACAAGGGAGCGCTGAGAGGAGCGCGGATCGGAGTGCTGCAAACGCTATTCGGCAACAAGCCCGAGAATCAGGAAGTCAATCGGGTCATGGCAAACGCCATCGACATTCTGAAAAAGCAGGGAGCCGTCATCGTTCAGGTTACTGCTCCGGAGATGGATACCGACAAGCTGAACGCGAATCTGGACGTGCAGAAGTATGAATACAAAGGCGTCATCAACGCCTATCTGAAGGCTGAGGGCGACACCGTCCCGGCGCATTCGCTGGATGACATCATTGCCTCAAACAAGCCGCATCAATCCTTGCAAAAGTTTTTGCTCTCTGCCCAGAGTTATGAAAACGGTCTGTCTGACCCTGATTATAAGGACCGGATGGTAAAGATGGACGCGCTCAAGATCAGCCTTGCAAACCTGATGGCGGAGAATCACCTGGATGCGTTGGTCTACCCGCACCAGAAGCGTTTACCGGTGCCGATTGGGGAATACAACCAGGCGGAACGCAACGGCATTCTGACTGCGGTAACCGGGTTTCCATCCATCGCGGTTCCGGCAGGATTTTCGTCGCCGACCGTCGACGCGCCAATCGGCGTCCCTGTCGGGATGGAGATCATAGGACTGCCGTGGAGCGAGCCGAAACTGATCCGGTATGCCTACAGTTTTGAGCAGGCAGCGCCTATGCGTAAAGTCCCGGAGTCCACACCGCCGTTGACACGTCGTTGAACGACTCAGGTCATTCACAAGAATGATCCGCCTACCGGTTCAACCCTGTGTGGTTGAACCGGCAGATTTTACAAAAGCCTGACGCGCGCGGAACAGTGCGCGATGCGGCAGAGCGACCGTTAAAAACTCGCGGAAGTTGGTAACGCCTGTTTTCAGATTTTTGGTCAACCCACAAGGAATGCGGACGGAATCCTTGTGGGTTGCGTTAAACGTTCGTTTAGAAGCTGTGACGGATACCGGCCATCAGCACGGTTTGCGAGCCGCCGGAAGATGGCGTGCCGTTTTGCGAATCGCCAACCGAAGCGACAGCATCGACGATGGCCCCGATGCTATTCAGCTTCTGGCCGCTTGCCCGCTGATATCCTTCCAGAAGATAGAGGGTTGTGCGCTTTGACATCGTATAGGTTTGCGCCAGGGAAAGCTGATCATATTTGGCTGCGTCGGAAATGCGGTTGGCACTGTTTGCGGCAGTATGGCTATAACCGGCGCCCAGAGTAATGGCAGTGGTTGGATTATAGGTTCCAAAAATACCGAACGAATCCAATTTTTCCGTTTCCTTAAATAGCGAACCGGCCCCCGGATTGTAGTCGACGTTTGAACAGCTCAAGCCGACCATGTAATGGTCGGCGTTATAGCGTAAGCCGGCGGCAATCATCTCGACGTTATCGGCGGAGGAGTAGCCGCCGTTGATCCCCGCACCACCAACGAAGCCAGCGGAGGAAGCGGTCGAGTACGAACCTGACGGCGTGCCACTGTCGAGGCGTTGATAACCCACCGCAAAGTTCCATGCGCTAATATTGTATTTGAATGCGGCACTGACGGTTTCACCTGCAGTGAAGTTCCCCGCAATTCCGCCGAGCGCATACATAGCGCTCACTTGCGCGCCAGAAAACAGCGGGGAAGAATACGTCACTGCATTGTTGTTACGCAATGACACGTCGAGGTCATCGAGATCACCTGGATGCGCGCCCGTGGCACCACTGATAATCGTGGTGGTCGAACTGATTCCGCCGACATAGAGGTAGTAGGGCGTGTATTGGCGTCCTAGCAAAAGTGATCCGAGGTTGCGGTCGGTCAAGCCGACGTAAGCGGATCGGTTGAACAGACTGGTCGACGAACTCTGTGCGCCGGTTGCAACATTCATACCGTTCTCCAACACCCAGACTGCTTTCGTCCCGCCGCCGAGGTCTTCCGTGCCGGTGAAGCCAAGCCTACTGCCGGACAAATTGCCGTTGCCCAGGTACGTATTCGACTTGCCGCCTTGATTGGTGGAATCGACTACCGCAACGTCGAGAATGCCGTAGATCGTTACATTGGATTGTGCAAACGCAGCGCTGGCGAACGAACTTAGTACGGCGAGGGCGAGTAGCGACTTTTTCATTTTGTTATCTCCAAAGATGTTATGAATCATTTCGTGGTTTTTCAAAAAGGTAGTGCAAGCTATGCATATGCACACGTTCTGCAACGCATAGTTGTCAAAGCACCTCGCGTGCTTTGTGCCGCTGCTGCAAGGCTTTTGGCGCGTGCGCGAACGGGTATGCAATTCAATTGCAAACTAAAACAAATGTTTTTGTGTCGGATAGATATGATCTGCGTCGCGTTCCCTTTTATATTTTTTCTGCTGTCCCGATTACGTCATTGATCAATGGATAAGGTTGATATTCGTTGATGCAAGGGCGATATCCTTGGCGCCCCAGCCGCGCGAAAATTGACGAGTGACGCGTTGGAGGTGGGTCAGCATTGCACGGTACGCGACTGCCGGATCATGCGCTGCGATTGCGGCCGCGATGCGGCGATGATCTTTCAACGTCTCTTGACGCAATTCTTCAGTCTGGAAGTGATCTTCCATTTTGTTCCAAAGGTGGCCTCGCTGATCCCACAGATTGCTCACCACATTGGCCAGAATCGCATTGCCGGTGGCCCTAGCAATCGACAAATGAAAATTACGGTCAGCCTGTTCGCTTTTCTCTCGTTCTTTGTATGACTGTTCGAGCCGTTCGATCGCCTGAAAAATCTTTTCAATTGCGCGGTCGCTGGACATGCGTGCGGCCATCGCAACAATCTCGCCCTCAATTATGCGTCTGGCCACAAGCACTTCAAACGGCCCTGGACCGAGCGTCTCCGCACTGAATGCCGCCGCGTCCTTATCGCTGACAAATATGCACGAACCGCCGCGCACTTCGACGATGCCTGGCAGTTCCAGCGAGATCAGAGCTTCACGTACGGATGTCGGGCTGACATTGAAGCGTGCCGCCAGATCGCGTTCCGACGGTAACCTCGTTCCAGAAACCATTTGACCATCGAGAATCATTGCATTGATGCATTCGGCCACGACGCAGTACAAACGCACGTCTGTTGTCGTCATTGCAAATGTCTGATAAGGGCGCATGGTCATTTTGAATTTCACTTCCTTGTTTAATGCGGTATAGCAACTAAACTGGCAGGCCAATTATGTAGTGGCCGGACCACAATGTCAATTAGGACTGGCCAATAATTTAAATCGATGGCATACTGGTTCTACCAAAAAACAACAGAAGTTGTGCAAACCCTAATGCGCATCCCCTTTGAATCGACTTCACAAATAGTCTTGCGCGTTGTTTTGAGCGTGATTTGGATGCACCACCAATGAATAGCGAAGGAGTTATATGAAAGCGACCGTGAGTTCCGAGCATGCGACGAGTGTGCTCACGGCAACGATCCGCCTTAACCCGGCCGATAACGTGGTTATCGCGCGCCAACAATTGATGTCAGGAGCCAGTTTGGCGACCGAAGGTGTCAGCGTAGTCGGGCTGATCCCTCCGGGCCATAAGATTGCTACCCGCCGCATTGAAGCAGGCCAACCAGTATTGCGGTACGGACAGATCATCGGCTTTGCCACGCAAAACATCGAGCCCGGCCAACATGTGCATACGCACAATCTGAAGATGGGCGATTTCGCGCGAGAGCATACTTTTTGCGTCGACGCAAAGCCGACCGTGTACGAAGCGCAGCCTGCGACTTTCATGGGAATTCTGCGCTCCGACGGCCGCGTGGCGACCCGTAATTACATCGGCATCCTGACTTCGGTAAATTGTTCTGCCACTGCAGCGCGCGCGATTGCCGACCATTTCCGCCGCGATCTCAACCCGCAAGCTCTTGCCGATTACCCCAATGTGGATGGGGTAATCGCACTGACGCATGGCATAGGTTGCGGTATCGATCCGGAAGGCGAAGCAATCATCATGTTGAGGCGAACGCTAGCCGGTTATGCCCGGCACCCGAATTTTGCTTCCGTGTTGTTCGTCGGCCTCGGTTGTGAGACCAATCAGATCGGCGCATTGCTCAATGCGCACGGAATGGCGGAAGGCAAGAACCTGCGCAGCTTCACGATCCAAGATAGCGGCGGCACCAGAAAAACTGTGATGAAGGGCATCGCGACTGTTGAGGCGATGCTGGCCGAAGCTAACATGGTGACGCGCCAGCCGCTACCGGTCAGCCATTTGGTGGTCGGGCTGCAATGTGGTGGCTCAGACGGCTATTCCGGTATCACCGCAAACCCGGCGCTGGGCGCTGCCGTCGACCGACTGATCCAACATGGCGGCAGCGCAATTCTTTCTGAGACGCCGGAGATTTACGGGGCGGAACATTTACTCACGAGGCGTGCCGAGACAACCGAAGTCGGCGCCAAATTGATGGCTCGCATACGTTGGTGGGAAGCTTACTGTGCGCGGCAAAACGCCGAAATGAACAACAACCCTTCGGCCGGCAATAAGGCTGGCGGATTGACGACCATTCTCGAAAAATCGCTGGGCGCAGTGGCCAAGTCGGGTAGTACCAATCTGGTCGATGTGCTGGAATATGCCGCGCCTATCACGTCCAAGGGTCTGGCTTTCATGGACACACCCGGCTACGACCCGGTCTCTGCCACAGGTCAGGTTGCCGGCGGCGCCAACGTAATCTGCTTTACAACCGGACGCGGCTCTGCCTATGGCTGCGCACCGACGCCGTCGCTGAAATTGGCAACAAATTCAGCATTGTGGCAGCGTCAAGAGGAAGACATGGATATCAATTGTGGCGGCATTGCCGATGGCGTGGTCGATGTCGATACGATCGGCGAGCAGATTTTCCGCATGATCATCGACGTCGCGTCCGGTACGCGCACGAAAAGCGAGAACCATGGTTACGGGCAAAATGAATTCGTTCCATGGCAGATCGGTGCGGTGTTGTAAAAACCATCGTGCCATATAGACGCCTGCATGGCGGGCGCTGTGTATTTACTTCTTGAGGAGAAATTTGATGGCTGTAAAAGACCGCATGGCGGTATTGAGCGCAATGATGGATCAGGCCGTAATTCCGGTGTTCTATGACGCGGACGTTGAAGTGTGCAAAAACGTGATTCAGGCTTGCGCCAACGGCGGCGCCAAGTGCGTGGAATTCACGAACCGAGGTGATTTTGCTTCCCACGTTTTCCTGGAGGTGACGCGCCATTTTGTCAAGGCAGATCCTTCGGTGATTATGGGCGTCGGCTCGATTGTTGACGCCCCTACTGCCGGAATTTACATCGCCAACGGCGCCAAATTTGTTGTCGGGCCCTTGCTCAATGCTGACGTCGCGAAGGTTTGCAATCGTCGCGCAATACCTTATAGCCCGGGCTGCGGCTCCGCGTCTGAAATCGGCGATGCGCAAGAGCTCGGATGTGAAATCGTTAAAGTGTTTCCGGGCGCTTCCGTTGGCGGCCCTGAATTCGTGAAGAACATCATGGGCCCAATGCCTTGGACTCGCATCATGCCTACAGGTGGAGTCGATCCGACGGAAGAATCCCTGCGCAAGTGGTACAGCGCTGGCATCGTTGCCTGTGGAATCGGGTCCAACTTGATTACCAAAGCGCTTCTCGATGCCAAGGATTACAAGGGCATTGAAGACAATGTTCGTAAGGCGGTGCAACTCGTTAAAACCATTAAGGCCGAATTGCACGCCAAAAAGTAAAGGAATCAGAAATGTCTGAATTAATCATCAAACCTGCTGCTAGCACAAAATGGGATTGCGTATCTTTTGGCGAAGTCATGCTGCGCTTCGATCCGGGTTTTGGCAGGGTGCGTAATGCCCGCTCTTTCCAGGTATGGGAGGGCGGCGGCGAATACAACGTTGCTCGCGCCATGAAAAAATGCTGGGGCAAGCGTGCTGCCGTAGTGACCGCTTTGCCACATAACGATCTGGGCTGGTTAGTTGAGGACTTCATCATGCAAGGTGGGGTGGATATGTCCCACGTAATCTGGCGGGATTTTGACGGTCTGGGCCGCAATACTCGCGTCGGCCTAAACTTCACGGAAAAAGGATTCGGCATTCGCCCTGCTCTGGGTTGCTCCGATCGCGGCCAGACCGCGGCCTCGCAGATTCGTCCGGGCGAAGTAAACTGGGAAAAGATTTTCGGCGAAGAGGGTGTTCGCTGGTTTCAGACCGGCGGCATTTTTGCTGCCCTGGCATCCAATACTGCTGAAGCTGTCCAGGAAGCCGTTGAAGTGGCGCAGAAGTACGGTACCGTCGTCGCCTATGATCTGAACTACCGTGCCTCCTTGTGGAAGAGCCAAGGCGGCAAGGAAGGCGCGCAAAAGATTAACCGTGAAATTGCGAAATGCGTCGATGTGATGATCGGTAACGAAGAAGACTTCACTGCCTGTCTGGGCTTCGAGGTTGAAGGCGCCGATGAACACCTGACCAACATCGAAGCGGACAGCTTCGGCAACATGATCAGGGCGGCGGTGCAAGCGTTTCCGAATTTCAAAGCGGCTGCCACTACGCTACGTAACGCCAAGACCGCGTCGATCAACGATTGGTCGGCGATTCTCTGGTACAACGGAAAAATCTACGAATCCATGAAGCGCGACAATCTGGAAATCTACGATCGCGTTGGCGGTGGTGACGGCTTTGCTTCCGGCTTGGCTTACGGTTTTCTGGAAGGCAAGGGTGCACAAGCTGCTGTCGAATACGGTGCTGCACATGGTGCGCTGGCTATGACCACGCCAGGTGATACTTCCATGGTGCGCGTGGCTGAAGTGGAAGCGGCAATGAAAGGCAAAGGCGCTCGCGTTATTCGTTAGGCGGTTTTTGGGCAATTCCCACTCAATCCGATTCTTATTAAAACTTTTGCTTACATCGCTAATATATTGCGCATAAATTTCTGATATATCAGAAGCAATCGCCCCCCATAGGGGATATCGTTAACGAGCATCCGAGTGGCTGCGAAGCCATTCAACGTCTAGGAGATAGTTTCAACATGAAAACTTTCATGGATCAGGATTTCCTCTTAAATACCGACATCGCACGTAGGCTTTATCACGAGGTCGCTGCAAACCTGCCGATCATCGACTATCACTCTCATCTGCAGCAAGGAGAAATCGCCGAACGCAAGGTTTTCCGCAACATCACTGAGCTGTGGCTCGGCGGGGACCACTACAAATGGCGCTTAATGCGAACTTGTGGCGTCAGCGAGGAATTCATCACGGGGGATCAAAGCGATGAGGCGAAATTCCGCGCTTTCTGCAAAGTGCTGCCGCTTGCGATCGGCAATCCAATTTGTCACTGGAGTCACCTCGAACTGCGTCGCCTCTTCGGCATTGAACTGACCATCAATGAAGCTAACGCGGGTGCGATTTGGGAAGCGGCCAATTCCAAACTGGCTACCATGGATAGCTGGGCCTTTCTCGAACAAGCTGGCGTTGAAATCGCCTGCACGACCGACGACCCAGCCGATGACTTGGTCCAACATGAGGAAATCGCAGCCTCCGCACTAAAGACACGCGTGCTGCCGGCTTACCGTCCGGATCGCGCAATGCGCATCAATCGAGATGACTTTCCCTTGTACTTGAAACACCTCGGTGACGTGTCCAGCATCACTGTCGATTCTTTCGCTTCCATGATCGCAGCGCTAGCGGCGCGCGTGGAATATTTTCATGTCAGGGGCGCGCGCATTTCTGATCATGCGGTCGACACCACACTGCCGCTCGTCGCGGCAACGCCCGAACAATTGGAAACCCTTTTCGCCAAGCGGCTTGCCGGCAATCCACTGAGCGAGGCGGAATTAGGCCGGTACCTGCGCGGCCTGCTTACCGAAATCGGCAAGGTCTACGCCAAATACGAATGGACCATGTGCCTGCATATCGGCGCCCAACGTAACAACAACGGCCGCATGCAGGCGCGTCTCGGCTCCGATACAGGCTACGACTCGATTTCAGACATGACAATCAGCGCAGGGCTCGCCAGCTTGCTCGACGCGCTTGATGCCGATGATCAATTGCCGCGCACCATGTTGTTTTGTCTCAATCCGAGCATGAACGAGGTGCTCTCGACCATGATCGGCAATTTCCAAGACGGCACGGTTGTGGGCAAGATCCAGTTCGGTCCGGCATGGTGGTTCAACGACCATAAGGACGGCAATCTGCAGCAAATGACAACCTTGGCCAATCACGGCGTGCTCGGCACCTTCGTCGGCATGGTCACCGATTCGCGCAGCTTCGGGTCTTATCCGCGCCATGACTATTTCCGACGTCTGCTTTGCCGTCAACTCGGCGAGTGGGTTGAGGCGGGCGAATATCCGGCGGACATGAAAGCACTGAGCCAGATCGTGCGCGGCATCTGTTACGAAAACGCTAAACAATATTTCAGACTTTGAAACGCAATAATTCGCGATAGGTATAGCAATGAAACTATTGAACCGCGACATTCCTTATTCCTTGCCGATCAAGTTTATCCAATTCGGCGAGGGGAATTTTCTGCGCGCCTATATTGACTGGATGATCGACTTGCTCAACGAACGGGTCGGCCTGAATGCCGGTGTTGTGGTAGTTCGTCCGCGTGGGAACACGGTCAAACCGCTACTCGATACGCAGGGGGGAGTATTTACAACCCTGATCCAGGGGCTAAATGAGCGCGGGGAAGCAGTCAAACAATACCGCAAGATCGTCTGCGTCCAGCGGGAGATTAACGCCGTCACGATGTACGCTGATTTCCTTGCATTGGCGCGCAATCCGGACACTCGTTATGTCGTCTCCAACACTACCGAGGCAGGGATCGCAATCAACGACACCGACGCTTTCTACGATGCGCCGCCTCTTTCATTTCCCGCAAAGCTGACCCGATTGATGTACGAGCGTTTTTGTCACTTTGACGGCGCGAAAGACCGGGGCTGGGTGTTGCTTCCCTGCGAATTGATCGACCATAACGGACTTGCTCTAAAGGCCGCAGTCACACATTTTTCTACTCTGTGGAACCTGGGAAATAAATTCAAAAATTGGATTGATGAGGCCAACACGTTTTGTTCGACATTAGTCGATCGAATTGTTACCGGCTATCCAACCGGGGCAATCGAAGCCATCGAGGGCGAACTCGGCTATCGAGATCAGTTCCTGGTCGCTGCAGAATATTATTACGTGTTGGTGATCGAGGGGCCAGCGTGGTTAGCCGATGAATTGAAACTAGCCGGCGCTAATCTAAATATCAAATTGGTCGACGACATCACGCCCTACAAGCAAAGTAAAGTAGGCATCCTCAATGGAGGCCACACTGCAATGGTGCCGGTCGCGCTGCTTGCCGGACTGGAATCAGTTGCCGAGTCCGTCGATGACCCCGAGGTTGGCGGTTTTCTGCTAGGAGTGCTCGCCAAGGAGATCATACCGGCTCTACCACTGCCGCGCGGGGAAATGGAGCTATTTGCCGCAGACGTCTTGCGCCGCTTCCGCAACCCGTATATCCATCACCGGCTGGCGGCGATCGCACTCAATAGCTGGCCCAAGTTCGCCGCACGCGTGATTCCGCAGCTGCGAACCTATCAACAATTATACGGGCGCCTGCCGCAACGCATGGTGCTGGCTTTGGCGGCGACCTTCCTTTTGTATCGAGGCGACGTGATTGAAATGCGCGACGACGCTGCCACACTGGAATGGTTTAACGCAGCTTGGTCTGATGTGAAGCGCGGGCAGCGCACCATCGACGCCGTGCTCAAGGAATGGCTCGCCAATGCCACGCTGTGGGGCAGCGATCTGAACGTGATCGGCGGTCTGACGGACGCGGTTGCGAACGCCGTAGCGTCAATCGAACGCGACGGCATACGCGCCACCATCAATGCTATTAACTAGGCTTGCCATACCAAACGGATGACAGCTTCTAATTTGGGAAATCATTCATCCTTAATAAGCCTGCCTTCCGACAAGAATGGCAGATAACGTAAAGTGAATTCAGGAGACAAGATGAAAAAATTTAGCGGAATGCGCTGGTGGATGGTCGGCATGGTCACTGCCGGTCTGATTGTCAATTATTTGGCGCGCAACACGCTCTCGGTCGCGGCGCCGACCATGATGCAGGACCTGCATTTCAATACCCAGCAGTATTCGTATGTCGTGGTGGCTTGGCAAATCTGCTATGCGCTGGCGCAGCCGGTCGCTGGTTACATTCTTGACAGCATCGGCACCAAGATCGGTTTTGCCGTTTTTGCGCTGGCATGGTCAGCCGCTTGCGCGGCGGCGGCACTGGCAACCGGCTGGCAAAGTCTGGCCTTCCTGCGCGGTTGCCTCGGTGTCGCCGAAGCGGCTGGCATCCCAGCCGGCGTCAAGGCAACCACGGAATGGTTTCCCGCCAAAGAACGATCGATTGCGATCGGCTGGTTCAATATCGGTTCCTCGGTCGGAGCGCTGTTCGCGCCGCCGTTAGTCGTTTGGGCGTTGGTGCATGGCGATTGGAGATGGGCGTTTATGATCGTCGGTGCGCTCGGGCTGATCTGGAGCTGTCTGTGGCTGCGATTGTATAAACATCCAAAAAATCAGAAGCGGCTAACGGACGCCGAGCGCGATTTCATTCTCAGCGGTCAGGAAGCCGCGTATGTGGAAAGCAACCCTAAAAAAACCGGTTGGAGCCAGATCATTCGCGATCGAAATTTCTGGTCGATTGCCATTCCGCGGTTCCTGTCTGAACCCGCATGGCAAACCTTCAATGCCTGGATTCCACTCTATATGGTCACTGAGCACCACATGAACCTGAAGGAAATCGCGATATTTGCCTGGTTGCCTTTTCTGGCCGCTGATGTCGGCTGCGTGCTCGGAGGCTATCTTAGCCCTATTTTCCACAAATATGCAAAAGTGTCGCTATTTACATCGCGCAAGATGGTCGTCGCTACCGGCGCCTTATGCATGGTCGGCCCGGCCTGCATCGGCCTGGTCACCAGCCCGTATGCCGCCATTGCACTGCTCTGCGTGGGAGGCTTTGCGCACCAGACCTTGTCCGGCGCGCTGTATTCGCTTACGTCAGACGTGTTCGGCAAGAATGAGGTCGCTACCGCCACCGGGTTAGCCGGCATGTCGGGATATCTGGGCGCGACTCTTTTCACGCTCTTGTTCGGCATACTCGTCACGCAGGTCGGTTATGGCCCACTATTCGTCTTGCTGGCGGCTTTTGACTTAATCGCTGCAGTCGTGGTGGCATTGCTAGTGCGTGAACGCTTCAAGACCGAGCAGCCCAAGTCCGATCAGACTAACGCGATTCTGAGCGTTTGAAAGCGTAAAGAAGATTTTTCCGTAATAATTTTCGTTGCCGCAGACTATCCGTCCCATTAGGGTTGTTTGGTTTGCGGTGAACAGCGATCCGGGTATGCCGACAGGATACGAAGATAGCGGAGGAAGCGCTGATCGAAGTGGTGCGTCGCGCCGACTATAAACGCGGCTTCCACCAGAGGGATGAGGATTTTCAGGCAACGCTGGCTGAGTTATCCGGCTTCCCCGGCGTCCGGCCGATGATACTCCAAGCGAAAACTCAGATGATCGGAAAGACAAACGTCGGGCGATTTATCCCCCAAACGCCGTCATAAAGCAATTACCTGCCTTGTTTCGGAGCTCTTAATGGCAGCCTCGATAATCCGCATGACGTTGATGCCGTCGTCTACCGTAACGGGCATGGGCGTGCCGTGCGTTAGCGCATCAAATACACCGTCATAGAAGTGCGCATAGTTTCCATTGAGTGTGCTGACTTCCTCTCGAACGGTTTCGCCCTCCTTGTCGTAATTGATCATGCCTCGTGTCGTTGCCGGTTCACGTCCCCAGTTCGCGTCGTCGGGCACCATACCTTTCAATAGCATAGCTTCCTGAATATCTCCGCGCGGCTTTAGGAACGAGCCCTTGGTACCATGTACCACATAGGCCGGAATGGGCTCCTTCACCATGTAACTTGCCTTGAGACGCACGCGCAAGGTAGGGTAATAAAGCAATAAGTCGAAGCTGTCATCGACCGCCGATAGGCGCCGGGTGATGCGCAAATCGGCAAACAGCGCCTGAGGCATTCCAATCAGGTGCAAAGCTTGATCGATGGCATGTGGGCCCAAATCTTTCAAGATGCCCGCTCCGGGATTCGGTGTTTCTTTGTGTTGCTTGGGACTCGGCAACAAATTGTAGCGATCGAAATGGATCTCCACTTCATTGAGGTCGCCAAGTACATTGCTGTCGATAACGTGCTTTACTGTGAGGAAATCACTATCCCAACGACGATTTTGATAGACGGCTATTTGTTTGCCCTGTCTGATGGCCAATGCTTTAAGGGCTTGTGCTTCGGCGGTCGTCGTCGTGATGGCCTTTTCGATCACCACGTGTTTGCCAGCCTGCAAAGCTTTTGCCGCATATTCGTAGTGTGTATACGTGGGCGTGTTGACCACGATCAGGTCGATTAATTCATCGTCCAGTATTGCTTGCAGCGTAGGATATGACTTCGCCAGCGGGTAGGTCTCTTGTAAAACTTGCCGGCTTCTTTCCCAAGCCCCGGCAAGGTGAAACCTTTTGTGCAAATTAATGAACGGAGCATGAAACACCCTGCCGCTCATTCCGAAGGAGAGCAATCCTGTATTGATTATTTGCATAGGAAAATTAGATCACGAGTCATTTTTGCAAATTTCGCATCGATTCGCCATCGCGTACCAATCCGATTTGTGCTTCTTGTTGAGTGCTGTCAATGACAGACTGAGTGGATACTTCCGAAAATTTCGGCGACCAATCGAGATTCTTTATCCCCGCGAGAATACGCGCGTGACGCGTTCGAGATGGGCACGCATGGCACGCCGCGCGCCGGCAGGATCATGTGCGATGATCGCCTCCAACACGCGACGATGATCGGTCAGCGTTTCCTCGCGCAACTCTTCCGTCTGGAAGTGTTCGGTCAATCGATGCCAAAGTCGTCCGCGCTGATCCCAAAAATATTCCACTACGCCCACCATTGCGCTATTGCCAGTGGCCCGAGCAATTGAGAGATGAAAGGCGCGATCAGCCATTTCATCGCTGAGTTCAGTGTCATGGGAGCGCTCCATATTGGCAACCGCAAGAAGGATCGCATCAATTGCACCGTCAGTAGCAACGCGCGCTGCAATCGCAGCGATTTCAGGCTCGATCAAGCGCCGCGCCGACAACACTTCAAAAGGTCCGGGACCGATTTCCTGCACTGGTGCCGGGGCATCCATTTTTTCGCTGACATACACACCTGAACCACCGCGCACGTCCACTAATCCGTTCAACTCCAACGAAATCAGCGCTTCCCGTAGGGAAGCGCGACTAACATTCAACTTGGCTGCAAGATCCCGCTCGGAGGGCAGACGTTCCCCAGGCGCGATTTTTTCCTCGCGAATAAGCTCCTGGATACGCCCGGCGACGATGCGGTACAAGCGTGGTTCGAGACCGACTTTGGGAGGAATTGCCGTCATTTATTTGCTGTCTTTGGTTGAAGGTTGCCATTTTAATGGAAATTCGAGCATTTCCTTCTTTATTGTAAATTGGTCTGATGAATTATTCAAGGTGGTCTTGCCACTTATGTTAATTTGCCGCTTACTCGCGATCAACCGGTTGTAGGTACTGGGAAAAATGACGTGCGCTGGTATATGACTGTCATTTAATCAAAAGACCTGCGCCCACAAAATATTCTTGGACTGTTTCCGTCCGCCACCCGAATCGATGCACGGAGTTGAACATGAATCCACAATCCAAGTTTGCGTTCGTCCTGATCTTGGGCGCGTGCCTGTTATCCGGTTGTGTCGGCAGGCATGGCAGACATCAAGAGCAGCAAGATGCGTTGGAGTTGCCCATCAGCGTGCCTGCCGCTCTGAAGGTGCAGCCGGGCCAGGTTTTGACACTGGTCGCAAAAGGCTCTGGCGTTCAGATTTACGAATGCGTGATTGATAAAAATGACTCCAACCGATATCAGTGGATTTTTAAGGCCCCCGAGGCTGAACTGTCCAATTTCCACGGAAAATCGATTGGCAAACACTACGGCGGCCCAACCTGGGAAGCCAATGATGGCAGTAAAGTAGTCGGGCAAGTCAAAGCCAGCGACAAGGACACGGACGCCAATGCTATCCCCTGGCTGCTGCTGAACGCCACATCCAATTCCGGCTCTGGATTGTTTGCGCGAACGACCAGTATCCAGCGTCTTTATACCGTTAGCGGGAAAGCGCCATCCGACGGCTGCGACCAGGCGCATCTAGGGAAAGAATCGCGCGTTACCTACACGGCGCAGTATTATTTCTACAATTGATACATGATCGGGACGCGCTGTGCGCAACGTACAGGCGCCGCCATGGTCCGTCCAAAGGAAGATTGCTGGCAGTTTCATTTTTATTTTGCGGTGCTGCGGAAGCGATATTGTCTCTGAATTGATATCTTGGCAGTCTATTCGCGGTCAGTTGGAGCAAGACGCATCTGGCCACAACTCTGGACGTATCCGGTATTACCAAGCACAGCAAACGGGTGCGCTTCTATTCGACGGCCGATCTGGTAAATCTCCTGGAGCAAGAAAAGGCGGCAGGCAAGGCAGGGAAGCTGGCATTTGCATTGATGTGCATGGACTTGGTGATTCTTGATGAACTTGGATATCTGCCCTTCAGCCAAACGGGTGGTACGTTGCTGTTCCACCTACTGTCAAAACTCTACGAGCACACAAGCGTAATGATCACGACCAACCTGACCTTCGGCGAATGGGCCAGTGTGTTTGGCGATGCGAAGATGACGACGGCACTGCTCGATCGCCCGACGCATCGCTGCCATATCGTGGAAATGGGTAATGAGTCGTATCGGTTTCGCCATAGCAGTGCGATGGCAAAATCGCGCATCAAGGCACGGAAATAAAATAAGCGCACCAAGCCGACGGCAAATGGTCATCCGATTAATCTTTGACAAATATCAAAACTACACCATGCCCTTTCAATATAATTATTTTGACATTTAAAGAGTCGGAAATCAAAAGCTGGCTTCTTGGGCGCACAGGAAATTGATCGTAGGTCCAACATGCGCAACGCGTTGGCTCGTATAGCGACATTTTCATTCATCAACAATTGAGGCATACCATGAACAAAGATCAAGTGAAAGGTGCGGTAAAGGATATCAGCGGAAAAGTGCAAGAAGAGGCTGGCAAGCTTGTCGGCAACAAACATCAGCAAACGGAAGGCATCAAGCGCCAACTCGCGGGTAAGTTGCAAGAAACAGTGGGCGACTTAAAAAAGGCGGTCAAAGACGCCAAAGAAGATAAATAAGTACCTCAAGGGGCGGCTGAACTCGACTTACAGGTTGGCCCGTTTTGCGCGGCAGGTGTACCAATAGCCGAAGCGCGAAATGTTTGCTCAACTTGGAGAGCAAACATGAAACTATGCGGCACCGACTTCACAATTCATTTTCGCATTCGCCCGCCTCATAAGTGTAGTCGCCATATATTTTTCTCACGAGGAGAAGCGCCAGCAGCGTGGCCTCGAGCTTCGGTGCAGCAGGGCTTCTCATCGCGCTGTTGCTTTGGATCTATTATTAGGCACAGATATTTTTTCTGGGTGCCGAGTTCACCAGGCAGTACGCATTGGAGTTCGGCAACCTCCAACATACGATGTAGCGCATCGCGACAAGCGATCCGGCTGACGCATTTACAGTCGGAGGCAACCGCTCAACTGAATTAATGGTGGGAATGGCCTGACGGATGGGGATTGCATCCGCAGATTTGATGATATCCGTTTTCATCAAATCCAATTGCTGTGGCAAGCACGACTATGTCATTATCAGCCAAAAAAGATTTCTTGACGGGACGAACAAACTGTTCCCTTCTGTCCACATCGGTGGTTTCCAATAAAATTTCGTCATCGCCGATATCAAACGAAGGGTGAAGCAACGATACACCAAACCTTTCAAGGCGGTTATGCTTTTGAAGTACGCTGCGGATTTCCTCCAAACATTCGGCATCGCTATCGTCAATCGGCCTCAATTCGGAATTGAGCGGGGTCCACTGCGTCGATTCGACAATGACCGGTTTCATGATTAAACTCCTTCGCTGACGCAGAAAAATAACGTTCAGCACAAAAAATCGGTTCCGTCGCATCAGCTTTTGTTTTGACCTTCACGCCCGACAACATGCGTAACAACACCCTACCGCATACCCGGTTTATGATGGCCAATTTAAATCATTCTGCTAATGCAACGAAATTTATTTTTCCCCGCTATTTATTCTTAATGCGAGAAATTTTGGTGCCTTCGATGCTGAGGCTAGCCATCAATCCCTGCTGGTCAAAAATGAAGGCATAGGCGTCGTCTTTCAATGTCGACGACGACAGATTCTTCGCAATTCCCTCATTCACCACGACCACGGTCGGCCCTACGCCGATTTCCCATCCCTTGGTCTCGTCAAGATATTTAACCGCCTTGTCGCTCATCAGAAACACGACGTAAGCATATGACTCGGCGCCTGCCTGCCAGCCCCACGAAGCGGAAACGGAATTGTAGTAGCCGGCGAAATGCGAACCCTTAGTGAGAACACCTTCGCCGTAACTACCTCCGAATACCAGTCCGGCTTTGATGATTTTCGGGAAAACCAGGACCGCCCTCGCTTTTTTGGAAATGCTTTCGGCAACAGGATTACCCTTATACAAGATTTGCAACGCTTGAGCGGAGTCCTTGCTCAAGTCTTCTGCGGTTGCGGCATTCGCCTGGCTACTGATTGCAGCCAGAGAGAGGATGGCAAACGCGAGAGTGAGCTTAGATAAAGCGCGTCGTATAGTGAACATTTTCCTATCCTTTGGTAATGTTGACATTATTGATGATGATCCACAGCAACAAAAGTTCTGCCGCATTAAATAAAATTGACAAAAAAAAGTAACATCATCGACCTTCCCTTCGCTTGCAATACTGAAACAAACGCCAAAACCAAAATCCTGAACACAAACCTTCTTATATAAGAATAGTGCCATTCATTTATCTTGCGTTGACGTAAGTCAAACTAGTTGCTGCTGTCAGTTCACTCCGCTTGGAACCTCCCGCTCGAACTATTCGCACATCGCACGTCGCACGTCGCACGTCGCACAATCGCTAATTCTGCACGCTGCGGGTGCATCGCTTTTGACTTTGATCAAACGACCGTCAAAAAAAGCAGTGCGGCTAACCCGGCGATCTTCTAACTTCCTGCCGATCTGCTCAATTGCCTGGCACCGCAATATCTTTTGATCCACGTCAAAGCGGATGACGTGAAAAATTCTATATTGACTTTATATTAAGAGAGGTGTGCATGGTGATGCGGGTAAGCATGAGCATCTGGAATCCGTGCGTTTGTGCGCTAGCGAACAGATTATGTATTGCGTGAAGATTAAAAGTATTTGGTGATATTTCGATTTGAAAGGTGCGTTGAATGGTGCCTTAGCCACCGTGAAAGCTCAAGAGGAGGAGCTGGCAGAAATTCGCCGGTATCTGTCGGCGGTGTGCGCGGCGAAGGCTGGTCATATTACACATGCGAGAACAGATTATGTTGAAAATAAAGTTATTTCCCATCGTCTTATTGGCATTGAGCCAGGGGGTTTTTGCCATTGGGCCGCCAA
>PKWO01000224.1 GCA_003132085.1 Oxalobacteraceae bacterium
TTTCCCCAAAACGCACTCCCCACTCGCGCCTGCGGCTGAATAGTCACCTATTATTTTGCGTTATGTTCTTTTATCATGCCAGGGTTCAGCGGCAAGGTGAAGGAGAATGTCGATCCTTTGCCGAATTCGCTGTCGACCCACAACGAACCGCCGAAATGTTCGACGATTCTTCGGCTGATCGGAAGCCCAAGGCCGGTGCCGTGCGGTTTTCCGGTCAGGGTGTTGCCGACCTGCCGGAATCTCTCGAAGATCAACTGGTGATCGGCCGGCGCGATGCCGCGCCCGTTGTCGCGCACATCGACGCGCAGGCGATCGGCCTCTCTGCTTAGGCGCACGACCACATGCCCGGCGGTGCGATCGCAGAATTTCACGGCGTTCGAGAGCAGATTCAACATGACCTGGATCAAGCGATCGCGATCTGCCATGACCAACGGTATCGCGTCGGGAAGTTCCAGTGCGAGCTGCACATGTTGGTCTTGGTACACCGCAGCGCTTGCCTCGGCCGACTCGCGAATTACCTCCCGCAGGTCTAATGCGGCGGTATGCCATTCGGCATTGCCCGATTCGATCTTGGCCATGTCCAGCATCTGGTTGATCAGGCGCGTCAAGCGTTCGGTTTCCTTGGTGATGATGGCAAGAAAACGTTTGCGCTCGGTGAGTTGAATCTCCGGATCGTCGAGCAATATTTCCGAGAATGCGCGTATCGAGGTCAACGGCGTGCGCAGTTCGTGCGTGACGGTGGAGATGAAATCGTCCTTCATGCGATCGAGTTCCTGCAGCCGCTCATTGGCGGCACGCAACTCTGCCGTGGCCGCTTCCAGTTCGCGTGACTTTTGCTCCAGTTGCAGCGAGTAGGCACGCACCTGAGACGCTTCATCCAGGATGTTCATCACCTCGTCCAGCCCAAGCGGCTCTTCCTGTACCACCGAAGCCACCATCACCCGCGCCGATGCGCCGCCGATCGCGCCGGCAAGCAGAGTTTCGGCGTAATGCACGAGGTCGGCGTCGGCCTGTAATTGGTCGATCGACTCTAGTCCGTGCTGCCGTGCATACGAGAGAAAGGCCTCACGTGCTCGCTGCGGGCCGAGGAAACGGCCGATCAGCGGCAGCAGGTCGGCTACATGGGCGCTGCCGCGCCAGACGCGCGAACTATCGGTGCCATCGGTGCGGTGAAATACATCCACGAATAGCGTCGCTTGTCCGGCTTCAACCGCACCGGGTCGCTGCGCCAGAGAGACGCCGATATAGAAGCCGATATTCGCCAGCATGCTCCAGAACAGACTGTGCGATATTTCGTCCAACCCGGACATGCCGAACAACTGCTGCGGTTTGAGCAAACCGACACCCAGCCACCCCTGCTCGATGAAATCGGACGACAACCAGCCGGATTTCGCAAATGACGGTAGCAGCAGCGTGTACGTCCAGACTGCGAATCCGGCGAGCAAGCCGGCGGTGGCGCCGTTCTTGGTGCCGTTCTTCCAGTAGATGCCGCCGAGAATCGCAGGCGCAAATTGGGCCACCGCCGCAAACGAAATGAGGCCGATACCGACCAACGCGTAAGCCTCTCCGGCGGCGCGAAAATATATATAGCCGAGCATAAGGATGGCGGCAATCGCCCAGCGCCGGATTCCGAGCAACAGCCCTGACAGATCGCTGCGTTGGTTCAGCCGCAGCCATGGTTGGCGCAGCAGCACCGGCATTACCAGGTCGTTGCAGATCATGGTGGAGAGGGCAATCGTCTCCACGATCACCATGCCGGTAGCGGCCGACAGGCCGCCGATGAAGACGAACAGCGCCAGCGCTTCTTGTTTCTGAGCCATCGGCAGCGTCAGCACGAACGTGTCCGCGTCGACGCTGCCGCTCGGGAAATGCAGCAAGCCACCCAGTGCAATCGGCAGCACGAAGACGTTAATCAAAAGTAGATAAAGCGGAAACAGCCATGTCGCGCGAGCGACATGCTGCTCGTTGACATTTTCCACTACGGCTATTTGATACTGGCGTGGCAAGAACATGATCGATAGCATCGACAGAAAGGTCAGCGACCACCAGCTTCCATAACTGCTGCCGGTTTCGGCAACGGTCATCAGCGCGCGCAGCTTGGCAACTTCCTGGGCGCGGCTGAAAATGTCGCCAAAGCCGTTGTAAATGCCAAACGTGACAAACAGACCGACCGCGAAAAACGCTAGTAGTTTGACGACCGATTCAAAAGCGATTGCCGCGACCATGCCCTCGTGGCGTTCGGTCGCATCGAGGTGGCGGGTACCGAACAAAATAGTGAAAGCGGCCAGAATCGTCGCGATGTATAGCGCGCTGTCTTGCCACAGCGGTTGGCTGCCGACCTTGTTCGGCATGATGATGTTCGGATAATGCAGCAGGATCGCGAAGCTGCCGGCGACCGCCTTCAACTGGAGCGAAATGTAAGGAACGATCCCGATTACCGCGATCACCGTGACCAGCCCGCCGAGAATTTGGCTCTTGCCGTAGCGCGAGGCGACGAAGTCGGCTATCGATGTAATGCGGTTGGTTTTGCTGATACGGATAATCTTGCGCATCACGAACCACCACAGTCCAGCCATCAGGGTTGGACCGAGATAGATCGGCAGAAAGCCGATTCCGGTCGAGGCGGCCCGACCGACGCTGCCGTAGAAAGTCCACGTGCTGCAATAAACCGCCAGCGAGAGCGAGTAGATGCTGGGATTGGCAATGATCGAACGGCCCGCATCGGCGCGCTTGTCGCCATAACGGGCGATCGCAAACAGCACGCCCAGATAGCCAAACGAGATTGTCGCGATGACCCACCCTTGCAGCATGGCGTTAGTGCCGCAGCCGTTCGATGACGATAGCCATTAGCCCAATCAGCAAAGCCCACGCGCCGAAGATATAAATGTACAGCAATGGCACGCCGTGAATCGATTCGGGCCTATTGAATAGGAACAGAACCGGGTAATTCAGCAGCACGCAGCCGAGCAGGAAAACTGCTACAAGCCGTTGACCGGTGATGTTCGATCGGTTCATGATTTTCCCCTCTTGTGATAGTTTAAGCCACTATCAACCGGATGCATACCCCCACTCCTTAGCCCGGATGTCGGCCGCTTCCCGAAGTTTCTGTCCGGCGTCGGCTGGCCCACAACACCAGCCTCGTCAGCATCCGGTACACGAAGCGCACCAACATCAGCGTCAGCAATGCCTCGATAAAGGTCAGCACAAACGCGACAAAGGCATTCCAGCGCGCCTCGCGCCTGCGGTACTTGGCCTTGGCGCGGTCGCGCGCGATTTCGATGCTGTCATAGAAGGTTGGCACGACCAGCAGCGTGAGCAGGGTTGAAGTGATCGTTCCCCCTATGATGGAGACCGCCATCGGGCGATAGAATTCGGCACCTTCGCCGATGCCGATCGCGACCGGCATCATGCCGGCGATTAGCGCCAGGGTTGTCATCAAGATGGGGCGCAAGCGCTTGCGTCCGGCATACATCAGCGCTTCTTCGCGGTCAGCACCTTCGGCTTCGCGCTTGCGCGCACAATCGAGCAGCAGGATCGCATTCTTGGCGACCAAACCCATCAGCATGATCACGCCGATGAAACTCATCAGATTGAGCGTGCCCTTGGTCAATAACAGGCTGAGCACCACGCCGATCAAGGAGAGCGGCAGGGACAACATGACCGGCAATGGCGCAGTGAAGGAACCGAACTGCATTACCAGAACCAGGTACATCAGACCTATCCCCATGACCAGGGAAATTCCCATCTGGGAAAACACTTCCTTCTGGTCGCGTGCCGCGCCGCCGAGCTCAATTCCATATCCGGGCGGGAAGTCGATATCTTTCGCTATCTTCAGCGCATCGGCGGTCACTTCGCCCGCCGACCGGCCCTGTGCATTCGCCGATACCGCCATCATGCGTTTGCCGTCGACGTGCTGAATTTGGGCCGGCCCCTTGCCCATCGTGATGGTGGCAATCTGATCGAGCGGCACCATCATGTTGCTGCCGCTGACGGCAATCGGCAGATGCTCGATATTCTCGGCATTCACCCTATCCTCAGGGTTCAGACGCACGGCGACGTCGCGCGATTCTCCGGTCGGGTCGATCCAATCGCCGACTTCAACTCCGGCAAATGCGACGCGCAAGGCCTGAGCGATGTCGTTGGCCGAAATGCCTAGCGAATTGGCGAGGCCGCGATTCAACTCGATCTTCAATTCATCTTTCGGCTCTTGTTCCGAGAGGCCGATGTCGACCGTGCCGGGAACTTTCGCTAGCTTCCCCATGAAATCGCCGGTGATCGCCGTCAGCTTTCGTGAATCTGGCCCGGAAAACTGGATTTGCACCGGCTTGCGCACGCCGTTGTTCAAATCGTCCAGCACCACGTATTCGGCCCCGACCAGGCGCGCCATCAGCTTGCGCAAGTCGGCGGCAATTTCAACCGCAGACCGCTTGCGCTTGGTGCTCTTGCCAAGATCGACATAGACGCGGCCGCCGCCGGCGTTGACATTGCTGTTGGTCGCCTCGGTCTCCGGCAGCGTGCGCGCCAGATCCGCCGCCCGCTCCACTTTCAGGCGCGAATAGTCAATGCTGGAACTGGAGGGCGTGCGTACCTCGATCGCAATCACGCCATAGTCGGACTTCGGCAGAAACTCAGATCCGCCCACGGTGAACTGCAGGGCGATCGCGCCGAAGAAACTGGCAACCGCGATGATCGCCATCCAGATCCGATGGTGCAGGGCCCAGGCGATCAGGTTGCCATAACGGTCCGATTGATGGTCGAACCATGCGTTGAATCTTGCCAGCTGCAGCGAGACGCCGCGCTTGGGCCTCTGATGGTGGCCGACCGGGTCGCCCCAGTAGGCCGACAACATAGGGTCGAGCGTGAAAGAAATGAACAGGCTGACCAGCACCGAGCATGCGACCGTCAGCGCGAACGGACGGAACCATTCGCCGGATACGCCCGGCATGAACGCGACTGGAATGAACACGGCGATGATGGAAAATGTCGTTGCCGCTACGGCCAGACCGATTTCCTGGGTGCCGGCGCTGGCGGCGCTACGCCGGTCCGCGCCGCGTTCCATATGGCGCACGATGTTTTCGCGCACCACGATCGCATCGTCGATCAAGACCCCGATCGCCAGCGACAGCCCGAGCAAGGTCATGAAATTCAGCGTGAAGCCGCACAGCCATACCGCAATGAAAGCAGCAATCACGGAAGTCGGCAGGCTCAGGGCGGTAATCAGCGTCGAACGCCAGGAATTGAGGAATATGTAGACGACGAAGATCGTCAACCCGGCACCGAAGATCAGCGCGTCCGTCACGTTATGCAGACTATCTTCGGCATCCTTGCCACCGTCCTGCGTTACTTCCAATTTGGTGCCTGCCGGCAAGGTCTTGTTGATTTCCCCAATGAGATCGCGCACCTTGTTTGCCACCGTGACGGTACTGGCTTCGCGCGAACGTATCACCGATAGCCCGACGTTTGGACGTCCGTTGCGCAAGCTATAGCCTGCGAGCTCGGCAAAGCCGTCGGCGGTGCTGGCGNNCCGGACCACCTCATCGCCGCGACGCTTGACGACGATGCCCTCGAATTCGGTCGGCGATTCGATCCGGCCGACCAGTCGTATGTTTTGCTCGTCCAGCGTGCCGTGGATTTTGCCGACCGGCGCCGTAGTGTTTTGATTGCGTAGCGCAGCGACTACATCCGCAACGGAGACATTGTATTCGCGCAATTTCTCCGCGCGCAACAGCACGCTCAATTCCCGTTTCAATGCGCCGTTGACGTTGACGACAGCCACGCCGTCGATAGCGCGAAACTTGTCCGCCAATTCATCTTCCGCCATGCGCGAAATCTCGGCGTGGGTTTGTGTATTCGACGATAGCGCTATTTCCATGATCGGCTGGGCCGAAGGGTCGACCCGCTGCAAAACCGGCTCGCGCATCTCGGTCGGCAGCTTGTAGCGCACCGCCGCGATCGCATTGCGTATTTCGTCGGAGGCCTCCACCATGTTCTTCTTGAAGTTGAAGATGATGACGATGGACGCGTTGCCTTCGCTGGCTGTCGCCCGAATCTGGTAGACGCCGGTAATGCTCTGCAAGGATTTTTCGATGCGGTTGATGACTTCCCGCTCCACCGTTTCGGGCGAGGCTCCCGGGTACGGAATAGCAACGACTATCACCGGTTGCTGGACATCCGGAATCTGATTGACTTTCAGGTTCTTGAGCGCCAGCAAACCCATGCACATCAGCGCAATGATAATGACGACCATGGCAATCGGTCGCTTGATGCTGAAGTCGGATAGGAACATTTATTCGCCCTTTTTCGCTGCGCCGCCGGCGTTAGCGGTCGCCAGCATCTCCACTTTCGCCCCATCTTTCAAGGTCGACTGCGGATTGCGCACAATCTGGTCGCCGGCAGCCAGGCCGCTCACTACCGCGTAGCCGCCCCGCCGCGGATCACGTTCGCCGAGCACGAGGTTGACCTTCCTCAGTACGCCGCCTTGCACCCTCCAGGCATACGCGTGATCGCCATTGCGCACCAGCGCGGCTTCCGGAATCATCAGGGCCGGTGTGCTGCTGGTTTCGATGCGTCCCTCTGCGTACAGACCCGAAACACGCGGTTGCACGCTGTCGACGAAATTGACCAGAACTTCGACTTGCCGCGTGGTGGGATCGGCTGCCGCATCAATGCGCTTGACTATCCCTGCGAATTCTTGCTGGCCGTAACCGTTGACGCGGAAGCTGACCGTCTGGCCGACCCTTACGCTGCTGATCTTGTCCGCGGAAACATAGCCGTCGAAGCGTGCGCTGGCCGGGTCGATCACTTTAACCAATTCCTTGCCGATTTGTGCGGTGTCGCCGGCCGACGCCTTGCGCTCGCTTACCACGCCGTCGAACGGAGCACGCACCTCGGTGCGCTGCAACTGTTGGCGCGCTTGCACCGCGCGCGTCTCGGCCGCCACCTTATCGCTTTGCGCATTGTTGCGGCGGATTTCCGCGTCTTCCAATTGCTGGGTCGACGCCATGCCGGACCCGCGCAGGGTTTTCAATCTTTGAAACTGCCTTTCCGCCTGATCGAACGCCTGCGACGCGGCACGCGCGGCGGCCTCAGCCGAGGTCAGGCTGTCGCGTATCGCCGTGTCGTCCAGGCGCACCAGCAAGTCGCCGCGGCGCACGTTTTCGCCGTTTTCCTTCAAGACCTGCAGCACAATAGCCGATACCTCGGCGCGCAGATCTGCGCGGCGCTCGGGTTGGATCGATCCGGTGATGACAGTTCCCGAGGCCAATGCGCCGGTGCGCAGGATGAGCATGTCTTCCGCCGCGATCAGGATCGGCGAATCGCCGGCGGCAGTTGTCGCGCTTTTCGCGGCGTTGTCGGAGGAACCCGGGCCCTTTTGACATGCGACAAGAAAAAATGAAAAAATGAAAATCATGAAACCTGCACGCAACATACTTTAGCTCCGGGTTAGAGTGTACTTCCAGCTTGTTATGATTGTGGAGCACGTGGCGCCGAGCGCATCGACCATGCAGAAGTATCGGCGAGATCACGGTACCGCGTCAATCGGCGGTTGCGGCGAGAACACATCAGATTAGCCTCAAAAACAGCATGGCCACCTTATCGAAAGAGATATCACGCAGAATATTCGTCTTGGCATTCAAGATTTACGCGTTGAGTGTGGTGGCGTACAGATAATGCGTTGCGGGGCGAGCAGCATCAAAACATTCGCTCGCCAGGACGTTGATTATGACTAATCGTTATCTTACCCACCCAATTTTCTTTTGTTTCATGTTGCTTGTATTTGCCGGGCCGGCCGGGGCCGACATTGTGCAATGTGTCGACGAGGCGGGAATGGTTACTTATACGGATGTTCCCTGCAAGAAAGGTGTTGATGCGGCTCAGGTTTCTGCTTTGGGTAATCGTTCGACAGTCAAGCTCAGGGTAGCGTCGACAGTGGGAACTCTCGCCGTAGCGAGGGTTTCCCGTGACGGTGCATGGACGAAGGCGGGTACGGGCAATCGTCGCGTTGGGCTTGACATGGAGACGATGAAAGCGGCCAGATCTACCATGCTGATGATGGATCGGACGTCATCCTTGTCGCACCAGCAAAATCTTGTTGCGCTTGATCTAAGAAATCAGCGTTGGTTTGATTTTCGGTGATTTCGGAAGACGTTCATTTCATAGATTGAAACTATTCTGTTTCGATAGTATCCAATCGGCTCAGTTCTCGGTGCGATGCCGCACAGAGCAACTTGAACTTAAGGTTTAGTCTTTACATGTTTGAACCGGGTGCGGCGGGTTTCTGTCGCAATCACTTTTTGGCCCATACGAGGAGCTGTTTGAAATGGCAGATTTCTTCGGGTGGCTACCTGAATTAACCTGTACGGGAGATGGTAATGAGCCAATATCAAATAGCAGTAGTGGTAGGCAGCCTTCGCAAAGATTCTTTCAATCGGAAATTGGCCGATGCCATTGTGAAATTGGCGCCGTCGGAATTCTCGTTCAAGCAATTGAAAATCGGCGACTTGCCGCTATACAATCAGGATGACGACGCGAATCAGGCACAATCCGTTAAACGGCTGAAGGCCGACATTGCGGCTGCGCAAGGCCTTTTGTTTGTCACGCCGGAATATAATCGTTCGATGCCCGGCGTGCTGAAGAACGCTATCGACCAGGCGTCGCGTCCATACGGCCAGAGCGCTTGGGCCGGCAAGCCGGCCGGAGTGCTGGGCGCATCGGTCGGCGCCATTGGAACAGCCGTTGCGCAACAACATTTGCGCAATGTTCTCGCGTACCTGGACGTGCCGACGCTTGGTCAGCCGGAAGCATTCATCCATGCAAAGGAGGGCCTGTTTGACGAAGCCGGCAACATCGGTGCCGACAGCAAAAAATTTCTGCAGAACTGGATGGATCGGTATGTTGCCTGGGTGAAAAAACACGCTCTCTGATGTGGGATTTCAGACAAAGCGGAAACGTTGGTTCCCGCATGCCACAAGTATCGACCTCTAGTATCGACCTCTAGTATCGACCTCTATTATCGCCCTCTATTTTTTTGTTTGTCGAATGTCCGTCGTTCGACGCTCCCGAAGGAGAATGACCTATGTTACGCAGCATGAATGATCTTGACGACTACACGATCCGCGCGACCGATGGCGACATCGGCCATGTGAAGGATTTCTATTTCGATGACAAAACATGGGTGGTCCGCTATCTCGTTGTCGACACCGGCAACTGGCTTTCGAGTCGAAAGGTGTTGATCTCGCCTATCGCAGTCGGGCACCCGAACTGGAGTGAAAAGGTCTTGCCGGTCTCAATCACGCAAGAGCAGGTGAAAAACAGCCCCGACATCGATACCGAGAAGCCGGTCTCGCGACAGCACGAAATTCGATATCTCGGGTATTATGGTTATCCGTTCTATTGGGGCGGTACCGGGCTATGGGGAGAGGAAGCTTACCCAAGCATGCTGATGGCAGGCTACGGCGGCTTCGTTGCAACGCCTCAAATCTTGCCGCCGGAGCAGGTGATCGCCGACGCACTCGCCGAAGCAGCACAGCACCAACATGACGATCCCGACCTGCGCAGTGTTAAAGCAGTGATGAGCTATCACATCGAGGCCACCGATGGCGACATCGGACACGTCAAAGGCATGCTGGTCGATGACGAGACCTGGGCCATTCGCTACCTGATTGTCGACACCAGCAACTGGTGGCTCGGTCACAAGGTGCTGATCGCGCCGCAATGGATCNNGCCCCGCCGTACGACCCGGCGGCGCAACTGGACCGAGAGCAGGAAATGAGCATCCACGAACATTATGGACTTCCGGGCTATTGGGTGGACGAAGCCGAACATCCAGAGGATTAAGCCGCAACGGAAGCGGTTTGGGCGACTTTCGTCGGTTTGCGGCTTCGCGTGCTAACTATTTGCGCTAACTCTGTGGTCGGTTCCGATGTCAATCGGCAGACGCAAGAGTTTTTTGGGTTGGAGAGGCTAGCCATCGTGTTGTCACGCATCCAATCTGTTGCGCGGTGGCATTCAGGAGCACATAAGCCTTCGTTGCACTTCTCTAAAACTCTTCCCAGTCGTTTGATTTGGTGGCGTCTGCGTTGTCGACTTTACCCTTTGGAAGGGGGCGGTGTGCCGCAATCCTCGGCGTCAACGGTGTCTTCCTAGGAGCGAGCGCCGGTGCTCGCCGCGTAGCGGCCGCTTTAGGCGCTGCAATGGCAATGGTCTGCGTTCCATCGAGCTTGAAGACGCTGACTGCCTTTGCCAGATTGCTGGCTTGATCCTGCATGGCTCCGGCCGCCGCCGCCGCTTGCTCTACCAGGGCGGCGTTTTGCTGGGTGACATTGTCCATGTCGATGATCGCAGTGTTGATTTGCTCGATTCCTGCAGTTTGCTCCTGGCTGGCGGCAGCGATTTCAGCCATGATGTCGGTGACGCGTTTAATGCTGTCAACCACCTCGTTCATGGTGATGCCGGCCTGATCGACCAATTTACCGCCGGCATCCACTTTTTCGACCGAATCGCCGATCAAGGACTTGATTTCCTTGGCCGCCGCCGCCGAGCG
>PKWO01000370.1 GCA_003132085.1 Oxalobacteraceae bacterium
GCCGCATCCTCCATGCTCACCATGCCGCACGGCCCGAGCAGGTTGGAGGACTGGCGCACGCGGTGTCTGGTCATTGCTTCGTCATCATCCTCGCGCCCGAAGTAGGCGAACACGAGTTCGGTCTGGTCGACGCCGCGCGGGTTGACGAAACGCAGGCCGATGGTGTCGAGATGCTTGACCGCGGCGAACAGCGGGAACAGGTGCAGCGAGCAGGAGCCCTTCTCGTTGATGTTGCCGCCCCGGTATTCGATCAGCGACGGATCGCTCAGGAAGCTGCGGCCATCGGGTACGGCGAGCTGGCTCTCGAAGCCGCGGTGGCCGCGCGCGTTGGCGAACTGGCGGCCCTTGCCGCCTTGCCAGTTCAGCAGCCGGAATGCCGTGTGCAGCAACGGTGCATGCCAGGCGTCGTTGTCGTGATAGGTCTTCCAGTTCGCATTCAGCAGGGACTTGTGATAGCCGAGCAGGCGCAGGCGCCCGTCGCCGCCCATCACGTTGGTCAGCTTGTCCTCGTAGCCGTCGAGGAAGACTTCAAGCGAAGGCGCGTCGTCGCTCATGGTCACAAAAACCAGGCCGTGCACGATACCGATGCGCGGTCTGCCAAGCGGATGATTTTCGCGCTTGAAATTGACCGAATCGCCAGGCTGCAGCGGACAGCCGACCAGCTCGCCCTTGGCGTTGAAGCTCCAGCGGTGATACGGGCACTGGAACAGGCGCCGGTTGCCGTAGGGCCGCGTCTCCACCTGCGCGCCGCGGTGCGAGCAGGAATTGTAGAGAACGTGAACTTCATTTTGGGGGTCGCGCGCCACGATCAACGGCACTTCGCCGACCGTGCAGGTCTTGAAGTCGTCGATGTTCGGAATCTCGCTGACGTGTGCCACCGGAAACCATTCGGGCCCGCGGAAAATGCGGCTCAGCTCCTCCTGATAGATGTCCTCGCGAATGAAGATGTCCTTGGGGACTTCGGTGGCTTTCGCCGGCCACACCACCGGTGGCCAGATCGGGTTGCTTTGCATGGTGCTTTTCCTTCCTTCGATATGACGTTATCCGACCGCTCCACCGGCCACAAAAACCACTTGCCCGGTGATATAGCTTGCGTCGTCCGACGCAAGAAAACTGACTGCCCCGGCGACTTCCTCCGGCCTTCCGGGCCGTCCTTCCGGCGTATCCTGCAGCGACTGGTCGTACGCCTGCTGCCGCCAGGCCAGCTCTTGCGGCGTCAGCGGCGCCTGGTTGCGCGGCGTGATCCGGTCTCCGAGCGCAAGCGCGCCGGGAGCGACACAGTTGACTCGTACGCCGCTGCCCGCCAGATCGCGCGCCAGGCTGACCGTCAGCGCATGAACCCCGCCTTTGGCAGTTGAATACGGCACACGCAGCGACCACCGCGTGGCTGCCGATCCGACGTTGACGATGGCGCCGCGTCCCTGTTTGCGCATCACCGGCAGAATGGTGTGGCAGCCCCATAGCGTCGGCCACAGCGAGCGCGAGACCTCCGCCTCGATCTGCTCGGGGCTGTACTCCCAGAAGGGTTTGGCCCAGATGGCTCCGCCGACGTTGAGTACCGCGATGTCGATCGCGCCGAAGTGCGCAAGCGTTTTCTCCACCACGGCCAGCGCGCCGGCGCGGGTCTCCAGATCGGCGCCGACGGCCAGCGCCCGGCCACCGCTCTGCTCGATTTCCTGCAGCGCGGCGGCGCAAACGTCAACCGAGCGATCCGCAAGCACGACCGCCGCGCCTTCCGCCGCCAGCCGGCTCGCGACGGCACGCCCTAGGCCTTGGGCGGCTCCTGTCACAAGCGCAACCTTTCCGAGGTGTCGTTTCATTGCGGTGTCTCTCTGCTCATGCACGATTTATTTACCCATCAGGAAATCGAGATGGATGCGATCGAAAGTCTCCGGGTCCTCGTATTGCGGCCAGTGACCACAGTCTTCCATCACGACGAACTTCGCACCCGGGATCAACTCGCTGATCCTGCGGCCTTGCGCCACCGGTGCGGTCGGGTCATGGGAGGTCCACAGCACCAGTGTAGGCGCCTCGATCCGGCCCCAGTCTTCATCGCTCAGCAGGTTGCGCTGGCGGATTTCCATCTCCTGCAGTACCAGGGCGCGGTGCATGGCATCGACCATGCCGGGCTGGGCGTAGATGGCCCGCCGCGTAGCGACCAGATCGTCGCAGATGTCCGACTTGTCGTGCACCAGGAACTCGAGCCGGGTGCGGATGCGATCCCAATTCGGATCCTCGACCGCCGCCATCGACAACGTCTTGACCCGATTCATGACCTCGGGATTGCTCCAGGAGCCGCCGGCGGTGTTCAGCACCAGGCGATCGATCCGGTCCGGGTGGTCCAGCGCGAACTGCGCCGCCACCCAGCCGCCCAACGACTCGCCCGAGATCGATGCCTTTTCGATGCCCAGCGCGTCCATCATGTCGATCAGATGGCGCACGTAGACCTTGATCTCGAGGTCGACCGGCGGCTTGTCGGTCAGGCCGCAGCCGATCATGTCAGGCACCCAGGTCGAGAAGTGCTTGCCGTGCGCGTCAAGATTGCGCACATAGGCCTCGGCATGGCCGCCGGTCCCATGCAGCAGAAACAAGGCAGGCTTGTCCTTGCTTCCCGAGTGCAGGTAGCGTGTGCGAATGCCCTTGGCGTCAACGTAGTCCTGAGTAAACTGCACTCCCATCAGATCCATCCAGATAGATGCATACGGCAAGTTGACCTTGGTTATCATTCAAATTTTTCCTCTTCTAAGCTTTATTCAGTTTGCGTTCGATGGCGCCGACTGCGCGCTCAAGAGCCGGAACGAACTTGCCCACGACCAGATTGCGCGCGACCACGCCATGAAAAAAAACAACGTTGACGCATCCCACTACTCGCTCGCCCTCGCGGATGGGCATGGCCACACTGCCAAGCCTGGAACTGGCGTCGCCAAAGCTGGCGCCATAACCCGCGTCTCGCGTCGTTGTGACGATCCGTTCGACGTACTGACCATCGCGAGCGAGCAAGGCCTCCGGCGTTTGCAAGGTGGCGACCGTGCTTAGAAAGCACTTCCGCTCCTCTTCGTCGCAGTTCGCGAGATAGGCGCGTCCCATCGCCGTCGTCAATACTGGCGAACGAGTTCCGACTCGAACATCGTGGACGAAAAGTTCGCTGCGTCCATGCGTCGTCTCGCGAATGATCATCGCGCCCTGATGTGGCGTCGCCACGCTGCAAGGCCATTCGACTTCATCCGTCAAGGCATTAAGGCTGTCCGAAGCCGCGCCTGCAATGCGTTCGCTTTCGTCATACCCGTCGCTCAGGCTGCGCACCTGCGATGTCAGATAAAAACTGTCGTCGGTATGGCTGCGCCGCACGTAGCCGAGTGTTTCAAGCGTTTCCAGCACTCGGTACATGGTCGTACGATGGATCTTTGTGCGGACACTGAGTGCTGAAATACTGGCGCGACCCATGTCATTGAGCGCAACGAGCACATCAAGCCCACGCTTGATCGACCGTACTTGCTTGTATTTTTCGATACTTTCAGCCATGGCATTCTTTCCTGATGATTGCTGCTTTCGCAGCATGCAGTCAATTGGCCTGTGCACCAGGCAAACATCTCAAATCCGCATCCGGTCGAGTGTTGCTCTGAGGCCTTTTTCGTCGCTGCCCGTCACAGTCTTCAGTAACGATAATGCCGGCGCTCCGGCATCCGGTCAATCGCACTGTGCACTAGGTGAACATATTATTGATATATTAGTCAATACAAATTTTTTGGAATGTCTGGCACGCCGGCCGGCGTGAGGAACGAATTACATGCCGCTATCTTTTGTGAGCAAGAAAGAGATGACTTCGCAAATTCGGACGGTCTTCACGGCCCAATGCGCGCTTTGTCACGGGGCCCAAGGACAAGGTCAAAAAAGCGGGAAGCACTATGTGTTTCCGCCGCTTTGGGGCGCCGACTCCTACAACTGGGGCGCAGGCATGCACCGTCTACCCTTGGCGGCAGGCTTCATCAAGGCCAATATGCCCCTGGGTCAAGGCGGCAGCTTGTCCGATCAGCAGGCCTGGGACGTTGCCGCATTCATCAATAGTCAACCGCGTCCACAAGATCCGAGGTTTATGGGAAGCGTCGAAGAAACCAGAAAGAAATATCACGACGACGATGATTTTTACGGCCATACCCTGAACGGCGCAGTACTCGGCGCGCCTACCCAGCTAACTCAAGGAACTCCGCAAATCCCCAAAGCAAGCCAAGCACCACGTTAACACATTGCCCGCCATCATATCGTCCTGGCTACATAAAAAATATTGGCGTTGGGAATGCGCCAGACATATTTACGCGCTTTTACGCCGCCGCTAACAACAGCGAGCCTGCACGCGGATGGCGTGTATCCAAAAACAAATGTATCCCGTCAGGATTATTGTGAGCTGAGAGATATCTGAATCATCCTTCGCGTGTGAACAGCCTGATACGATGATCAAGCCGCGCCGGGCAAGAGGCGTGGCGAGCGAGCCCAATGTTTGGCATGGGACCTTTTCATATCTTCTCGATCGCATTTTTTATTCCACCAGCACTAATGACAGATACAAATACTCCCCAGTCATGCGTGGACTATGCAGGGCAAATGGCGTTCCGATTTTCCGAAAAGCCAGATCAGAAATTGTCCCAATAAGGCTTGTCTCCAATTTTTTCGATCAAATAGTCAATGAATACGCGAACTTTCGGCGCAAGAAACCGGTTTTCCAGATACATGGCATACAAGTGATCGCCAAACAATCCTGTCGGGCGATACTGGGTCAGCAACGGAATCGCAAGCCCTGACTGGATATCCGGCCCGACGGCAAATGTCGGCAACAAGGCGATGCCGCTGCCGTTTAGCATGCATACGCGCAGCGATTCGCTGCTATTGATCGATAGTGCATTGTTCACTTTGACTGAAATCGTGTCACCGTTGAGAGAAAAATCCCAATTAGTCGCTGGTGCGCTCTGGTTGAACGTCAGGCATCGGTGGGAGGAAAGGGAATCTAGGGTAACGGGAGCCCCATTACGCGCAATATATGCCGGCGACGCCACCAGCACGTAGTGCAGCTTACCTTTTCTATTCATATTCATGTGGAGTTCCGGCTATGTCGTCGGAAAAATCGGTATCCCCTACGCTGGTCCTTTTACGCTCCTGTTCCTGCGATTCGGAAGCGCAGCGCTCATTTTTCTTGCTGTTACCATATTGACCCGAACGCCGTGGCCGCAACGCTCAATCGATTATTTTCATCTGATCATGGTCGGACTCCTGATTCAGGTACTCCAGTTTTTCGGCCTTTATACCGCACTGAAACTCGGTGTTACCGCCGGTATCACTGCTCTNNCTCTGTTCATAGGCACGATGCCCATATTTACCGCGCTGGGCGCCAGTCTATTTCTTAATGAGCGCCTGAACAAAAAACAGTGGGCGGGCTTAGCCATCGGCCTGGTCGGGGTCTACATGGTGGTCGCGAACAAATTCGGGGCCAGCAACGCCGGCATCGGCGGATATATCGCCGCCCTGCTCGGATTGGTAGGCATCACCCTCGGCACGCTCTATCAGAAGAAATTTTGTGTCGGCATGGATTTGCGTATTGCCGGCCTTATACAACTTTCGTTTGCCAGCCTTGTTGCGCTGTTTTTCGCAAGCGGCTTCGAGAATTTTGCTGTTCAGTGGTCCGGGAGATTGATGTTTGCATCGGCATGGCTGTCTATCGTGAATTCGATTGGCGCGATCAGCCTCCTGTACATTTTGATGCGAAAAGGTGAGGCGAGCAAGGTCGCCAGCCTGTTTTATCTGATTCCCGGCGTGACCGCAGTCATGGCCTACGCGGTGCTAGGCGAAACCCTGACGCCGATGGCGATCGCGGGTTTTGGGATAACGGGTGCCGCAGTCTACTTTTGTACGCACCGGTAATCAAGGATCGATAGGACTCAAAATGAGGACACTTAGGCTACTGTCCGAATTTCCGGAGCCACTTCGAACCAAGGAAAACAAGCCCCCACCAATCTGCGGGAAGCAGGTTAAGCATCAGTCATCCAAACCTTTAAAACTTATTTTTTCAAACGCGCGAGTCTTTGGTTTCTTTGGTGGCTGAGTTTGCTGGTTATGGACGGGCGCATCCTGCGAGGCATCGTTAACAGATTGTCCAGCCGATGGCAGCAATCCTGGCCCTATACCGTTACGCGTTGATTCGGCCATAACGCCAAGATTGATGAGCGCATGCAGTCGTCGCCGAATCGCATTGGTATTGCCTTTGAACTGGGCAAGTTGTGGATATGCCAAGTCCCCAAGAGCAAAGGTCAAACGAGCAATGATGGTGTCGTCAGTCATATTGATCATTCCCTTTCAGATATCCACTGCTCACCAACCAGCTGAAATCCGCATACGTTACTGAAAATTGGGTTGTCGTCTTTAATGATCTTTCTACCTGGGAGTGCCTTGACCACCTCATCGTAAAACAGGTCTGCGCCACCGCCGGTCAGAATAATGTTATTGACATCACTCATATCACCAACGCCGTGGGCCATCGCCCCGACGGCTTCACGAATGGCATTCGCGGCAACCTTCCCATAGTCGCGAACGAGGTTATATTCATTGCCATTGATTTCAATGGGCTTATTGGTTCTCAATCCTTGGTCAATTAATCCCATCACCGCAAAATTATTTTTCCCTGCCCCGATAGCGTCCGCTACCGAATCGATCACTTTGGAGATTCCACCTGAATATCCATCACTGCGGGATTTAATTGGTTGATTGCCTTGCGCCAAGAACCAATCAAAGGTGCCGTGGCCGACGTCAAGGATGAGATTCCTCTGAGCGCTCATCGCGCCATATAGATTTCGCGGAAGGCTATAGTTAAAAAAGGCGCCAACAGGTTGCGGCAGAATGCGAACTGCGGCCAGTTCAACGCTAATGAATTCCGGGGCGTCCGGGCGTCTTTGGCGCATTGGATTGGGGATCTTGTGACCACCTACCATGCGTTCGCGAAGTTTTTCACGGTGTGTTTCGTAAGTGGTGAGCGGCAAGCCCAGCACCAACATGTCGATTTTTGGCTGGTTCATATAGTAAAGAGCCCCGCGCACAAGAGCCAGGTAGACATTGGTCGTGGAGAATTCTTTATCGAGCATCCGCCTGGTATTGCTGGACGCCTCAGTCTCTGAATCCTTCCCGACCATATAGTTTGCGCCATCTATTTCGATCTGCACCATTTCTCCTGCTGCAAAAATGCTATTACTGACGTCGAATTTCTTGGTTCCAGGTGGTGATATTGATGGGAACATCATGCAATTAAAATCGGCGTCAGCATCCGCTGTTGTGAATTTTGTGTTGCCGTGGCCTACGTCGATAGCACGTGTGATAGTCATGAATGATTCCTATATTAAATAAGTTTAAGCCCCCCTAACTGTAAGTTATTTAAAATCGAAATCGCATCGTATAAACATGCAAAAGTATGGGTATTCGTGAGATGAATGCGAAAACTGGTCGGATACCGTTAAAATTTGACAAAAAAATGTGAATAAGAGCCAAATTGAATTGAAACAAAATTGCGCGTTTGGGGGATCGCAAAAAATGACAAATAATTGTCAATAATTGACACTAATCGGTAAAATTTCCTGAAAGGAAGGATTGCTCATACTGAAGGAGAAAGATATCGTCAAACTTTGACAAAAAAATGTCAAAAAGTGGATGAAGTTGGAAAACATTCAGATTTGCGCTGGTTTATGCCGGAGCGATCTTTCACATCAGGAATGCTTGACACCTGCAATTTGATGCCACTATACTTCGATCACTACTTGGCCGCACGGCCATTTATGCAGCTGGGCATCTAGCATTATCATAAGAAGCAGAAGTAAGACATCGCGGCATGACGAGCAGTCCTGCCAGCCACGCCAATAAGGGGCAAGCGCGTCTTCAATGGGTTTTTACACCCAAAATCAAACGTAAATTTATCAGAATACTGGTTTTGAACAGTGCTAATCGCACGCCCAAAATCCAGACCAAAACCCGCTCGGGTTTTTTTAAAAAGCTCAGTTCAGATACCTTTAAACACTGAGTATGCGTTATCGCTATATTTCATGCCGTCTGCAGTCCTATTTTGACGTATGAAACAGCGATGAGACGAAAAACTAAATATCAAATTATCAGACAAACCTGATGCCTGCGTCCGAAAAGGATCGCTGTCGGCAGCAACGGGAATTAGGACATACCAGTGAGGTATGGACATCCGATGTGGAAGGTGCTCACTACTGTACCGGTGGCAGGTGCGGATCGAGGTCGAGTCGAAGTCTGGTACTAAAAATTCTGTTTTCCGTGGATGGGAAAACGAACGTTTGTCAGTTGTGCGTCAAAACTGACTAAAGCAAACAGGGGACATACTTACCTCTGTTTCCATAACTCCCGCAGAAATTGCAATAGGGGTTCGGCTGCACGTGCTGACAGAAATGTCCGGCTATGCAGGCTCATTCATTTTTTAAGAATACTACTGCCCGTCTGCATGACGTAAAAATGCCGGCCTCGATCCGTCACGAGGAAAAGAAGTGATTCGCAACAGTAATGGATGGTAACCAACGTGCGCTACGATTATTGAATTAACAAGAGGAGATACGGTATGACTTGGGTGAGGACGCCAATGGGCGACCGCTCTCAAAAACCGCGCCAGCGATAACCCCCGCGAATAGCCACAGCTTTCCCGGACAGGTAGACAAACTGCTAACTGCCGTCCTGTCCTGTCAGGACTTGGCGCCCAGCATTTCCCGCATCAATTTTTCGATCAGGATCTTGTCGCGCTCGCTCAGAGCAGAAAAGTCACTCAGCACCTTGTCCTGCCGACGCTGCACGGCTCCGGTGACCACTGCTTCAGCCGCCGGTGCGCCGTAACGCAGCCATTGCACCGACACCCTCAGCCAGGTGGCCAGAAACAGCAGCTTTTCTTGCCGAGGGATCGCCTCGCCGGCCAGCCACTTCTGGGTCGCGGTGACGCCAACGGTGCTTTGCCGGGAACGACGATTGAACTCGCGCGCCAGGACAGTCGGACTTAATAACTTGTCATCAAAGTCGGCAATCGCTTGTCTCAGACGCTCGCTAAAAGCGGCCTTCTCAATGGCGGCGGTATGGTGGGCGGCAGATTTCATCCGATGCACCTTACCGCTTGCATCGTTCCTTATCAGTGGTATTCTTCATGTACTAATAGGGGATATCGGCGCTTGTAGCCGAAACATGGGAAAAATGAAAGCCAGCACACTTTGATCCGTCGTCCCGCACCCCCTCCCCCGGCACAGGCGCATCCCTCGGTTTTCTATGATCGCGCATGCGCAGCACCGGGACCGATTCGGCCGTTTCCGGCAAAGTGGCGCCTAGGCGCGCTCATCGCGCTGGGCGTGCCGACACTTATTTTCGCCACTTCATTAGCGATGAACTGGATCGGCCAGGCTTCCCTTGCGCCAGGCTTTGCTTTATCCACTGTGAGCAAGATTGGCGCTTGCGCGATCGCGCTTGGGATGCTGACCGGATGGTTTTACGAGCGTAGGCGGATCCACAGAATCCATAGCGGTCGGGCCGGCGAGATCGCGCGGATCGAACAGGCCCAGCAACAGCTGCGCACAAAAGGCGACGCCTCTGAAACGCTGGTCGGAAACACACTACTTGCGCTGGCCCAGCAGTTCGATCCAACCGCGTCGCTCGGCAACGGAATGGTGATGCATTACCCGCAATCGCGGCCCGGCCAGATGTCGCGTTTTGAAGTCGACAATCTGCTGATCACCCGATTCGGTGTGTTTCTGGTGGAAGTCAAGCACTGGAAGAATCCCATCACGATCTCGGCATCGGGCTGGGCAATTGAAAAGCCGTCCGGCACCGAGCCGGTTTCCTCGCCGCTCGAGCAAAGCGCGCCGAAACACCGGGTGCTGAGTCAGGCGGTGAATCAGACCTGTACGCATGCCGCCGGACTTCCGGTCGAGAGCATCGTCGTGCTGAGTCACCCGCAGGCATGCTTTTCGATGCATGCGCCTGCACAAGTACTCGTCCTATCCGACNNCGGACTTCCCTCCGTGCACGATGTCAAACGGGCAAGAAAGGCGATCGATGAAATGCATGACAAGGATCCGATGGCGAAACACCATTTTCTGTTGGAGCTGGCGGCCAAAAAAGGTTTCAGTCTCGATTACCTGGAGCTCGACCAGGCGCGCCAAGCAATCGTGAATCTTCCGTATCTGCGACCGCGCCCCATCTGGCGCAGTTGGGCGACCTACCTTGCAAGCACGCTCGTAGCGGGGGCGATCGGAACCATTCAAATGCAATTAGGCCACACGGAGACCATCCCACCGTCGGCGCCGCCGTCTGCCGCAGC
>PKWO01000263.1 GCA_003132085.1 Oxalobacteraceae bacterium
ATCTGGGATAACACAAACAAAGCACTGTTGTTCCGCGCCGATATTTTGAACTTGCATCGCCTGGATGATGCCCGCCTGGAAGCACTGCTTGAGCGTTTGGAGAACAGTGAGCTAGATGATTACACCGACATTGCCACATTGATCGGCATTGAATTTGACGAGAATACGGCCTGGGGTCAGCTAACAATTCTAGAGTTGAAACTGCTGATTCATCTCGCCTTACAACAATTTGAGGCGGCGCAAGAGCTGGTGGGAGCCTTCCTGCAGTACAACGAAAACACGGTCGAGCGCGGATTGTTTTATCAGGCNNGAGGTGCTGCTGGATAACGACTTGGAACTGGACGATTACGTGATCAATTTCCGCCGGATGTTTGGCAACCCTCGGATGGACGCGGTGTTGGGGTCAGTGGACGGCAGCGTGCGCTTCTTCGGCTTAACGCCAACGAGTATGAAACTGGAGGGGCTCGATAGACACCAGCGCCTAATCGACAGCTACAAAAAATTGCACACGGCGCGGACCAATGTGGCGGCTACATCCAGCTAGGGTTACGAGTTGTGGCTGGACCTGCGATGATGACGTTCATCCCGAGGGTCGGCCGGGATTCGTGTTTTTTTCGCCAAAGTTAGGTTAATTTGCCAAAGGGGTGCGACACAATAGTCGGTTTTTTCTTGCTCAAAGGAAAACGATGAAATACCCTAACCTGAGATATGGAAACCTGAACGAATTCGGGCATTACGCACAAGGCATGCCGTTGAAAGACCTAACCGGTCTGAAGGTAACGTGACATAGCAATTTTTAGCTCGGTCGCCAGCTTCACTCTCTGTAAGCAAACGGTCGTGGATCTTCGTTGGCAGAATTCTGGTATTTGAAATCGTCTAACGACACGATGAATTGCGCAGGGCCATATCAATCGCATTCATGAACTCGTCGACCTTGATCGGCTTTGTGATGTATTGGAGAAAACCAGCGTCCAGGCCCTTTTCGATGTCGCTCGCAATGGCCCTGGCCGACAGCGCCATCACCGGGATGTGCGCGGTTAAGGGATCTTCCCGCAGCATCTTCAGAACCTCAAAGCCGCTGATGGTGTGCAGATTGATGTCCATCAGGATCAGGTCTGGCTGACCGCTGCGGGCTATCCGGAACCCCTGCTGACCGTCAATGGCCGTCAGCAACTTCAGATCGCTGCGCAATCCGATCAATCCTTCGACGAGGGCCAGATTGGACAGCTTATCCTCCACATACAGCACTGTGCGCTGTATCGCGAGTTCCTGTATCTGATCGGACTCACGCGCTCGCTTTACCTTCCCGTTGAAGTTGCCGGAAGCCATCTTCGGTGCGCTCGCCACCGCGAGTTCAAACCAAAACACGCTCCCTGCATCGACGTTGCTCTCGACGCCTATCGTGCCCCCCATCAGCTCGACCAGTTGCCTGGTGACGACGAGGCCGATACCGGTGCCTTCCACGCTGCCGCATTCCTGTCCAAGGCGGTTGAAAGGCTGGAACAGTTGTGACAACTGCTCTGGCGACATACCTACGCCGGTGTCCTCGACGCTGATGCGCAGCCGTTGTTCTCCGTTCATTGCGTACGTGACCCTGACTTGGCCGTCAACCCGGTTGTACTTGATCGCATTCGAGAGCAGGTTGATCATTACCTGCTTGATGCCGGTCAGATCACCAAGCACATGGCACGGATTGTCGAAATGGGGGAACGTTAGGTGAATCCCGGCGTTTTGCGCCTGCGGTTCGATCATCGCATGACAATCGGTCAACAACTCAGGGAGCGGTATCGAGTCCCGCGATACGGTCATCTTCCCCGATTCTATCTTTGCCAGATCGAGGATTTCGTTAATCAAGCCGAGCAGATGCCACCCGGCTTTCAAGATTTGCTCAATCGATTGCTTCTGATTTTCCAAAGAAGGTGTCCTAGCGGCCTCCATCAGTTGCGCAAATCCGAGTATGGCATTCAGTGGTGTGCGCAGTTCATGGCTCATGCTGGCAAGGAACTCGGATTTCGCCGAATTGGCATTTTCCGCTGCTACCTTGGATCTTTCCAATTCGATATTCTTTTCCTGGAGCAAATGCTCGAGTCGCTTGCGCTTGGTGATGTCGCGCGAGGCCGCGTACAGATAGCACTTCCCATCGATCTCGATGCCCGAGACGTTGATCTCGATATCCAGGATGAGTCCATCGCGGCGCCTATGCCGGGTTTCAAAGACCTCGTGGCCACGGCGAGCGATCAGATCCGCGATCCGTGCCTGAATCACTGGCCAGGTGTCGAACGTATCCCAATCGGTGACCCGCATCCTGCCGACGGCGGACTGGTCGTAGCCCAGCATCGTAAGGAATGCCTCGTTGGCTTCGACCAGCAGACCATCACTGTCCAGGATATGGATGCCATCACTAGCCATCCTCAGGATGGTCTGCAATCGGACGCACTCTCGTTCCACCGCGCGTTCCGAACGCTCGCGCTCGGTAATGTCCATCATCATGACCTGCAGAGTCGGCTTGGAGTCCCAACTATCCTGGCGCAAACATCTGAGCTGGACCGTGCACTGAGACGCATCCGGACGCATGAGCGTCAGGTCAAATGTCCGCATGCCTTCCTGCGCCATCGCACTGACGAACTGCCTTTGCCAGCGGTCGCGATCCGATTCGGCTACAAATGCATCGACGCGGCGGTTGAGCAACTGGCTGCGCTCCATGCCGAGCATCGTCGCACCCGTATGGTTGATTTCAGTGATCAGGCAACTACTGCTGAGTGTCAGATAGGCAACTGGCGCGAACTCGTAGAGATTTGCATAGCGTTCCCGGGATGCTTCCAAAGCGATCTGGGACTGGCGCAGATGCTCATTTTGCATTTCCAGTTCGGCCTGGTGCACCTGCAACTCATAAAGGAGTTCTGCAGCGTGGCAGGTCGCGCTCCCGGGCTCAGGCGCGTCGGCCAGCTGCGATTCGGCATCACACCGCAACGGAGTCAGCGGGCGCGGCGGTGGAACCGTGGATGGCAATTTCAGACTCATACGCGCATGCCTTTTTATTGCCACAAAGCTAGTCCTCAGATTCTGTGGCGGTGACTCGACTCAGCGGAAGCCTGTTGTTTCTGAATCAAAGGCTTCGAAGCGAAGGTTGCTTTTGGGTGAGCCAGCGGTCCAAACCAATTGTGCGCTCGATATCGGTGAGATTATTGATCTTGCCAGAAAGAGGTTTGATAAAAGTCAAGAGAAGCGCTAAAAGGTCAAATAAAGCAGGCGTCGATACTTTTTCTGGCCGAATCTATATCGCGCGCAGGCTAGCATGTAAATGGCGCATCTGCGGTATTAAGCAAGGGCGATATATCAATCTGACAGTTGCGGCACCGCATCCACTATGACCGCAACGGCGCATGGAGCAGCCACTACGCAGCCTCCAGGCGTGCGGCGCGCTTCACAGCTTGGGGTGGCATGCCATATGCGCGGATGAAAGCGCGACGCATTCGTTCAGGATCGGAAAATCCGTTTTCTCGCGCCACCACGTCAATCGGATGATTTCCCTCTTCTATCATGGAACGCGCCGCTTCTACTCGCAACGTCTCGACGGCTCGCGCCGGGGACTGCCCGGTTTCCACGCGAAACGCCCGACTGAATTGGCGCCGACTCAAGCTAGCGGCGTCGGCCAGTTCATCGACTGACAATTCCTTGCGCAAATTACGCTTTGCATAGCTCAGCGCAGTCTGGATACGGTCCGACTTTGGCTCCAGTTCAAGCAACGCGGAAAATTGCGATTGGCCGCCGCTACGCCGGTGGTATACCACCATTTTTTTGGCGACGGTGCGTGAAGCCTCAACCCCGAGATCACTTTCCACCAACGCCAGGCACAGATCGATGCAAGCCGTCATGCNNTCATGCCAGCCGAGGTCCAGAACTTGTCTTCGTTGATAAAAATGCGGTCTTCTTCGACGCGAATCTTTGGATACATCCGTTGCAATTCCCTGGCTGCGGCCCAATGCGTCGTCGCCCGTCGACCATCGAGCAAACCCGCCTCGGCAAGCAAAAATGCGCCCGTGCAAATACTGGCCATGCGACGCGAAGCGGCGCTGGAGGCGCGCAAGAATTCGATGAATGCCGTCGACGACTGAACCCGCCCCATTACTCCCGCCACCAAGACGGTATCAAACGTGTGTTGGTTAAACGCGTTCGTCTCGACGCATACTCCCGCGGAGCTG
>PKWO01000315.1:0-262 GCA_003132085.1 Oxalobacteraceae bacterium
TCACCAGCATGTCGCACACCATGCACAGGCGCTCCACCCCTGAGTTGAGCGAGCACAGGCCATTGGAAATCTTCTCCGGCAGCATCGGGATGACCCGGCGCGGAAAATACACCGAGGTGCTGCGCTCCAGCGCATCGACATCCAGCGCGTCGTTGGGTTTGACATAATGACTGACATCGGCAATCGCGACAATCAGACGGAATCCCGCACTTCGGCCAATTTTCACCGGCTCGCAATATACCGCGTCGTCGAAATCACGCGC
>PKWO01000315.1:309-2701 GCA_003132085.1 Oxalobacteraceae bacterium
CCATGCCGGGGTCGTCGATATCGCCCAGCACTTCGACAATCTTGCCGACCGGTTGCGTGTAACGCGACGGCTGCTCGGTCAATTCAACGCTCACCACCTGCCCGGCTTTCGCATTGCCGGGCGAACCGGCCAACAGGATATCCTGACTGATGCGTTTGTCTTCCGGCGCGACTACCCAGGCGCCATTTTCATTCAGCAAACGGCCGATGACGTGCGTATTGGCGCGCGCCACGACTTCGACTATCGTGCCTTCCGGCCGGCCACGGCGGTCGGTGCCAACGATGCGCGCCTGGACGCGATCACCGTTCAACACCTTTTGCATCTCTTTTTCCGGCAGGAAGATATCGTCGCCGGCATCGTCGGGAATCAGGAAGCCGTAACCGTCGCGGTGGCTGCTTACCCGCCCCTCGATAAAATTGGTCAAATTCGCCAGTTGAAAATGGCCGTTGCGGTCCGGCTTGATCTGGCCGTCACGCTCCATCGCGTTCAGGCGGCGCGTCAGCCCGTCCAATTCGTCCGGTTTGACGCCTAGCGCCTTGGCAATGGAAGACGTATCTTGCAACCCGGTTGCAGTACGTAAGATGCCGAGAATTTCCTCTCGGCTGGGGATGGTATAGGAGTATTGGCTCAAAAGCTTGTTTGGTTAATTGTTATTGATACGGGGGCTAGTGTAACGGATGCAACCGATTTTGCCTAACATCTCCCCAAGCAACTTCGCAATCGAATTGACTTTGCATTGTTTTACGCTATAATCCTGTTCTTTCGCGTTGCATCATCAGCGAAACGGTTAATGAAACTGGGAACGGATACGCATGATACGCATCGGTTCCGCCACAGTCGCATTAGCAGCAGTGCCCACGTGGCGGAATTGGTAGACGCGCATGGTTCAGGTCCATGTGCCGTAAGGTGTGGGGGTTCGAGTCCCTCCGTGGGCACCATTTGTTATTATAGCAGAGCCTAACTGGCATCGCTTTCTGCAGTATCTGCCGCATGTTTTAGCGGCGCTCAACCAGCGCTTGATGGAGTACGATTTCAAGTTGCCTGGATCGCCGACGACGGCCCCACGTTCACGAACTGTGCGACTTGACGCCTGAGTTGCAATACAAAAATGGTCTGCTACACTATCAGTGTGGTCCCGAAACGAGGGAACCGCCCAAACGCGGTTTGACAGACATGGTCCTCATTTTCATCTTGATTCTTCAAATTATTATTTGCGCGTTGTTAATCTACGGTCTGCTGATGGATGTGCACGATGTCCATCCATTGCGCAAATTGATGAAGTGGCGCGATTCAAAGTAATGCCGGTAGTTGGCGGACGCGCGGCTGAAAGCCTAGATCGCTTGGGGCGTGCCTGAGTTATTGTCCTTGGTTTCGCCCTTTTTCATCCAAGCTCCCAATTGATGCGGTCGCAGGCTGTCATACTCTTCAAAAGGCTGATGAATCCAGGGATTGCTCGGCAGATAGTCCAGATAGAAATCCGGCCGCACCGACGAACACGCCTTGCACCAGATGACCGCCGACTTGACCTCGGTAACGGCAGGAAAATATTCTCTCAGGTGACCTTGCACATTTTCCAGAGTTACACCGGAATCCACCAAGTCGTCAACCAACAGTACTTTGCCCGACAGTTCGCCTTTGGTTATTGTGATGAACTTTGCAATGTCCAACGCACCGCGCACGGTGCCGGCCTCTTCACGGTAGGAGCTGGTCGACAGGATCGCTAACGGAACGTCGAAGATGCGGGAAAATACATCGCCGGGCCGCAAACCGCCGCGCGCCAAGCATAAAACTTGATCGAACTGCCAGCCGGATCCATGGACGATCTGGGCCAGCTTTTCAATATTGCGATGATATTCGTCCCATGACACCCACAGATCCTTGTCGCTCGATACCGGCACCATGTTTCCTCCTCTTTTTTGCCTTACACAAATGGATGGCGCAGGACGATCGTTTCTTCCCGGTCCGGTCCGGTGGATATCATGTCGATCGGCACGCCCACCAATTCTTCGATGCGTTTGATATAGGCACGCGCGGCGACCGGCAACGCGTCCAGCGATTTGGCCCCTACCGTCGATTCTTTCCAGCCCGGCATCACTTCATAAATCGGTTCGCAGCGCGCGGCATCTTCCGCGCCGACCGGGAAGATATCGACAGTCTTGCCCGCCAACGTGTATCCGGTACAAAGCTTGAGCGACTCCAGACCATCCAGCACATCCAGCTTGGTCAAGCACATACCGGATACGCCATTGATCTGCACCGAACGTCTCAACAGCGCAGCGTCAAACCAGCCGCAACGGCGCGCGCGGCCCGTTACCGTGCCAAATTCGTGACCAACACTCGACAAATGCTTGCCGATGCCATTGTCGGTCGGCAATTCCGACGGAAACGGACC
>PKWO01000385.1 GCA_003132085.1 Oxalobacteraceae bacterium
CGGGCTCAAGCTGCCGAGGTCGTCGTCCCAGAGATTGTCATGTTGCCAGATTATGGTCGCCGTTGCCAACAGCAGCAACGGCAATACTGCGTGCCGCCAGCGGTTGCCCGGCGCCAGTTTGAATGGCAGTTGCTCGATCTTGCGGGCGGTGACGGCCGTACCCGCCAGTGCGGGCAGGATGAATTGCGTGGTAATACCGGCTACCGCCACGCCCACCAGCGACAACAGGCCTAGTTGCGACAAGCCGGAAAAACTCGACAGCAGCAGCGCCATCGCGCTGAACACCGTGGTCAGCACCGCCAGCCGCAACGTTGGGCCGATGCGCTGCAGCGCATGCCGAATTGCTTCGCCGCGCGCGGCATGCAGAAATGCGTAGTTGGGATAATCGACCGCCTCGCCGATCAACGTGGCGCCGAACGCCAGCGTAATGCCATGCACGCCGCCGAATACCAATGACACGGCGGCCACGCCCACCAGCAAGCCGGATGCAGCCGGGATGAAGGCCAGCACGGTCAGGCCGACAGACCGGTAAACCAGTAGCAACACCAGCAACACCAGAATTGCGGCGATGACCGATAGACGCCACGAGTCTTGTTCGATCATCTGCCGCGATTCGGCGGCGAAGACCGGCGTGCCGGACAGCAGCAGGCGCAACGGTCCGGCGCCCGGCAGTGTCGGTAGTGTTGGCAGCACGGCGTCGAAGTGCTGCCGAATGGCGGTAATGATGTCGTGTTGTTGCACCGCATCCATGCCGGATGCATTGGTTTGGGCAATCAGCAGTGCGCGCCGGCCGTCGGCCGAAAACCAGACGCCGTCGCGCAACGGAATCGTCGAGGTCGGCGTCCAGAGTGCGGCAATCCGTTGCACTTCGCCGGTCGGGTCCATCGGGATCAGCGGTTTTAGCAGCGCACCGGCGGGCGACAGCAGCAAATCGGCGCTGTGTTGCAGCGCGTCTTTCAGCGCCGGCGCGCTGAAGTGTTCGGCGCCGATGCCGGGACTGAGGAGGTAGCGATAGCGGGTGACAATATCGCGCTCCGCCGCCGGCGCTTCAAGTTCGCCGTTCTGCGCAAAGGCCAGACGCCTATCGTTGCGCAGCGCCTCGGCCAGCGCGTGGCTGGCGGCCGCCAGGCGTTCTGTGCTGCCGTCCTCAATGCCGATCAGGATCAGGCGCGACGCCGGACCGTCGCGCAATTGGTCCAGCAGCAATTGCTGGGCGCGGTCGGGAGCGGTCGGCAAGAAGCCGGTCAGGTCGGTGTAAATTCTGGTATGGGCAAACGCAACCCACGCGCTGAACGCCAGCACGCCCAGCCACGCTAACACACCAAAACGGCGGCGCAGATCAGTCATGCTGGATGACCATCACCGAGCGGTCGCCGCCTGTTTCCAGTACGTCGATCAGGCTCACCCGATTGCCGCTGCCTTCTATACGCATCACTTGCACGCTACGCCGCATGGCGTCTTCGGTGGGCGCCAACGACAGCACCCAGTGCGTCTGCGTGCCGTCCAGCGTTACCGTAAAATAGCGCTGCAACGCCGGCAAATCTCCGGCCAGCGTTGCGCGTATGCTTTCGACCAGCGCTGCAAGCGCGACATTGTTTTGCAGCCGCAGGCTGCGTTTTTTTCCGCCGCTGCCGTCTTTCCAGGTCAGTTCGTCGCCATCCACGCTGATTGATTCGTCTTTCGGCAGCAGCACATGCTTTTCAACATGGTCGGGTCGCCGGTAGCTGAGAACCCCGCTCGATTCCGCCGGCGCCTTCAATAGCGCGATGGTCTTCTTTTCGGTAAAACGGCTTTCATGCGATTGCACTTGCGCCAATCCCGCCATTAATTGCGGCAAGTCCCATGATTCGGCGTGCGCCGGCAACGGCGATACGGCGATCAAGCCGGCCAGCAGCGTAGCCGGGAGCGAACTTAGCAACGAACTTAGCCGAATACGCAGCGGATAGATTTTATTCATTCCAGTAGCGATAAAAATTGAACCAGTTGTACGGCGCCAGCCGGCAATAGTGTTCGAGCCGGTCCGCATAGCGTTGCGCCCATTCATTGATGCGGGCCGCGCGCAGCTTGCGCTCCACCGCGGGGCTGGCTTCGAATAATTCAAAATGCAAATCATACCGTTTGCCGCCCCGGTACAAGCCGAAAAACAGGATCACCGGCACGTCGAGTATTGCGGCTACCGCCAGCGGCCCTTGGGGCAACGTGATCTTGTCGCCAAGAAAATCGCAAATTACCCGCTTGTCGCTGGTGAAGGTGCGATCGCCCAGCATGCCGACGATTTCCTTGCGTTCAATGCACTCATGTACCTTCAGCAGCGTATCCGGCCGGCCCATCGCGATAATGGTCGGCTTGATTGCCGGATTCAGCGCATTCAAGATGCTGTTCAGCTTATTGGCATGGTTCTCATGCATCAATACGTTGATTGGCAGCGATTGCTTGACCATGCCCAGCGTGCGCAATACTTCGAAGCTACCCAGATGCGACCCCATCAGGATACAGCCGCGCCCGCGCATGTAGGCTTCGACTTCGTGGTAGCCGTGCACGCGGACGTCGAAATATTGATATTGCCCGCTCAGCATGTACAACCGATCGTGGATGGTGCTGGCAAACGTGTGATAGTGGCGCAACACATCGTGCCAGCGCGGTGGGCGCGGCAGCACGCGGCGTAGATAGTCGATCGAGCTGCGCCGCGCTTCAAATGAAAATAAAATGAAATAGATGCAGATGGGGAGCAGGAACACGCGCCCGAATGTGCGTCCGAAACGGAGCGTCACCCAAGTCAACGCCTTCATCGCCAACAGGCTGCCGCGCTCCGACTGGTCGAGCCAATTTTTATTCTTGCGCATGTTTTGCCTCGCATCGCAGCAATCCGCTCGCAATGATGGTTTGCTCGTGCCGAATCGCGAATTTGATTGAAGTCGGCGACACTTGGTCCAGGTTGATCGCGTAGGCCTGACCGGGCCGCAGCGGGGCGTGAAATTTGGCTTGCGTGATGCCGGCAATTTGATGGCGGCGAGCGGCAAGCCGGATCACTTCGCTCAGTAGCAATACCCCCGGCACGATCGGATTGCCCGGGAAATGGCCGTCCAGCGCCGGATGATCGGCGGCGATCACGCCGTTCAAGTAATTTACGGAAACCTGTTCCGCTTGCGCCGCCGACGTGGCCGCGAGTTTTTCCAGCGCGGCGCGCGGCAATTTACCGTTGCCGTCACGCGGCAGCCGCACCACTTTCCACAGCGGACGCGGGATGAACACCGAATCGATCCGTTTGCGCAATGCGGCGATGATGTCGCGCGTGCTCAATAGCGGCGCCACCGCAAACGCCGTCAGCCGCTGATCGTCGCGATTGTCGCGGTCGTCGCGGTTGTCGCCGCTGGGCGAATCCGGGCGGTAAAAACTGCCGTCGACGACGCCGTCAATTGCCAGCAATTCCGCGTTCAATGCAGCCAGCGAGGTACGCTTGCCGGCAATCTTGATCATGTCGCCGGTCCGGCCAAGCACGCTGAAGCGTTCCGGGGTGCGCATCTCGATGCTGTCGGTGAGCGCAAGCGCCTGGACGACGCGCGCGCCGTGAAGCCAGCTTTGCGCGCCCTCGGAGCGCAACTGAAAGTCCGGGCACAGTTGCCATTCCAGGTCGTCGGCCGGACGCCGGGTCGCCGTGATGCCGGCTTCGGTACAGCCGTAAATTTCATACAACGGGCAATGTAACATTTGCTCGGCCGCATAGGCGGTGGTTTGGTCGAGCGGCATGGTAGCCGAAATCGCCCCGGCGATGCCGGTCACGGCAATGCCTTCGGTCAGACAGGCGCGCAGATGTACTGGAGTGGTCATCAACCATATCGGCGCACATGCGGTGCGTACCGTTTGTTCAATATCCGCCGGCAACAGCGGTCGTTCATGGTGAATGGTGCAACCCCATTGTAGTGGAAATACGATCGTGCTTTCCAGGCCGAACATGTGCTGCGGCGGTACGGTGCCAATGACGCAGGAACCGGGCGCCACGCCAAATGCGCGCTGCAGTTGGTCCGCCCCTTGCACCAGCATGCCCCAGGTTTTGCAATGCGCGGTCGGTTGTCCGCTGCTGCCGGAGGTAAACAGGACGATCGCGGCCTGGTCAGCCGGGATTTCGGGGATGGACAGGCGTGACGGCGCGGCGTCGGCGACGGCGGTTTCGGCCAAGAAGCTTTGCAGCGTGGCTTGAAGCAATTGATCGGTTACCACATGGCTGTCGCCAAAATCGCCTTGAACCCGGGCGATGGCGTCGACCGCGCGGCTGGCCGGCGTCAGCGTAAGCCGACGCGCAATCAACGCGGCCGCGAAGGCCAGCAAGAAATGATAGCGATCCTCGCACAGATTGATCACATGCCGGCAGTCGGGCAAGCCGGCGGCGAGTTTGCCCGCGAGCGTGATGAATTGCTGCGGACTGACCGCTTGATCAACCCATGCCAGCGGAGTTCCGGGCGCGAAATGCCGAATCAGAGGCAAGGTTTTCGACGGCGCGGCGGTCATCGGCCATGCATCCAGATCGGGCCGGATTTAATCAGGAACCATATGAGCTGAAACGGCTGGGCGTGCGGATAATGCGCAAAACGCACACGTCGGAACATATATTCACCTAAAAACAGCGCGGCCATCAACGCATAGCCGATGAGGCCTGTGAAGAGAGCCCACCATGTGACCATGCCGGAACCCGCGAGCAGGGTGGAAATGAGTGCCATCGCGATGAACAGGCCACTCCAGATTTTGGTGAGCGTACGCGTATAGTGGAGCAAGTCCGGCGGCAATGCCGCGTTCGGCTGACGGCTTAGCGATGCTTGCTCGATGCGGGCGAAGGTGCTGATCATCGGTTCCCGGCCGGCTCGCAGCGTGCGGCCGAAAATCCAGGCCAGCAACGCATTCAGCACCGAAGGCGGCAGCATCAGCATGAGGGCGGGCAGCGTGTGCCAGCGCGGCAGCACCCAGTGCGCCAGCAACGGATATGACAAAACCAGCCCAGTGGCGATGAGCTTCAGAAACGTCTTGATCGGCATCGGCTATACAGCGGCAAGCCGCGCCTATTTGATGCGTTCTTGGTTGATGTGCTGTGCCAAGGCAGCCAAAGAAGAGAAAATCTGCTTATTGTTTTCGTTGTCCGAACGCAATTTCACACCATACTTTTTTGAGACGGTGAGGGCAATTTCCAGTACATCCAATGAATCGAGGCCGAGATCGTCGACCAAGGATTGCGTCGGGTCGATATCTTCGGGCTTTATTTCCAGATTCAGTACCTGTACCACCATCTCCGCCAATTCCGCTTCGATTGTCTGTTGTTCAGTCATTGTTTTGCTGTAGAGATCGAATAATCTGCCCGAATACAGGCGATTATCATCAGGTCATTCGGAGGTCTTCGGTTCAGGAGCACCGACAATTTGAACTTCCCGTCGGCTAATGTCTGTATTGTGATGAATTTTAGCGCTGCCGTCTATGCCCGAGTCGAATTGACCTTCCGAATTGGCGACTTGCCGGTCAATATCCGCGAAATGCTGCTACGATGGAATACATTCAGCTATGTTGGACGCCCGTGCCGGCAGTCTTCCCTGCTGCATGATTCCGCTTTTTCTCCACTATCGGTATCGCCACATGCGCCACATGCGCCACATTTCCATTCGGTTCCGTTTTTTTGGCAAGATACGGATAATCGTAACTTTTTTGACAACAATCGGACTTGTTTTCAGCACATTAAGCTGCTCGGGGCCGCCTTTGCGCGATCCGGTTGGCGCGGCGGATGCGGGCAAGACCCAGGTTCCGATCCGTTTCCTGCTTAGTTTCGACGACGGGCCGGCTGCTTCCGGACCTGCCGGCCCGACGCTGTCGATCCTGGACGACCTGGCTCATAATTCGCTGCAACCAGGCATCACGGCAGTTTTCTTTCTGCAAACCCGCGCTGCCGGGGCAGGTGGATCGGCGTTGGGCCGGCAAATCATGCAGCGCGAGTATGACGCTGGACATGTGCTGGGTTTTCACACCGCCACTGCCCGGCATTCGAATCATCGTTACCTTGATCCGGCGGTATTCGAACAGTCTTTAAGCGACGGCGTTGCCGATATCGGCAGCATCACCGGCACGGCGCCGGCACTCGTGCGGCCCCCGTTCTGGAGCTACGATCGGCGCACGTTTGCCGCGTATCAGGCGCATGGATTGCATGTAGTGCTGACCGACTTGAGCGCAAACGACGGCAAGATATGGGGCGTCAATTTCAGTTTGAGAAGACGTTCCAGCATGTTGCACCAGCTCGGCGACGTGCGTGAGCAGATTGCGGTGGGCGCGCTGCCGGTAATCGATGGCAATATTCCTGTCATCGTTACCTTTCACGATATTAATCGCTACACCGCTAGACATATGCAGGAATATTTGCGGATACTGATGGATAGCGCGCGCGAACTAGGCATGCCCACTGCCGCCAAGCCTTTTTACGATGATCGCGCGGAGTTGGAACGCGCTGCGATCGGGCGGTCGGTTGGCAGTGCTTCGCAACCGGTCCATTTGCCCGGGCTTTGGAACTGGATATGGAATTAGGGCTACACTTCTGCCTTAGGTCGCCGGGCGAACATCAATGAGGTCGACATGAAGCAAACCAGCGAGCATTGTGAAATCCTGATCATCGGCGCCGGCCCGGCGGGGTCGGTAGCTGCGGCATTATTGCGTCAGCAGGGACGGCAGGTTGTGGTAATCGAACGCGAACAGTTTCCGCGTTTCAGCATCGGCGAAAGTCTGCTGCCGCAGAGCATGGAATACCTGGAGCAGGCCGGTATGTTGCGCGCTGTCGTGGAGGGCGGTTTTCAGTATAAGAACGGTGCGGCGTTCGTCAGCGGCGAGCGTTATACCGAATTCGATTTTCGCGACCAGCATTCACAAGGCTGGGGTACGACCTATCAGGTGCAACGTGCCCGCTTCGACCACCTGCTGGCCACCGAGGCTGAACGCCAGGGGGCCGAGATTCGATATCGGCATGAAGTTGTCAGCGTCGATGTCGACACGGCCCTTCCGCGCGTGACCGTCAGGAACCCCGAGGGCGGCGAATATCTGATTGAGGCCGGCTTCATGTTGGATGCCAGCGGCTTCGGCCGCATTTTGCCGCGCTTGCTGAAGTTGGAAACGCCATCGAATTTCCCGGTGCGCGGCGCCATTTTCACCCATGTGGAGGACGGCATCCCGCTGGCGGGATATGATCGAAATAAAATCCGGGTCACGGTTCACCCCGAGCACTGCGATGTCTGGTATTGGCTGATACCGTTTGCCGACGGCCGCTGCTCGCTGGGGGTGGTCGCCGAAACCGGTTTCCTGGCGCGCTACCAGGGATCTGAAATCGAACGTCTTCAAACGCTGGTCAATGAGGACCCGTCGTTGCGGCAGTTGCTGGCGAATGCGCGTTGGGATACGCCGGCGCGCCAGATTGTCGGCTACTCCGCGAACGTCAAATCGCTCTGGGGCCCCGGTTACGCGCTGCTGGGCAATGCCGGCGAGTTTCTGGACCCGGTGTTTTCTTCGGGCGTTACGATCGCCTTCAAATCGGCCAGCATGGCCGCGGCGCTGCTGAAGCGGCAGTTTGCCGGCGAAGCGGTCGACTGGCAGAACGACTTTGCGGTTCCGCTCAAAAAAGGCGTGGACACTTTCCGCGCATTCGTCGAATCCTGGTATTCAGGGGCATTTCAGCGGATTATATTTCGCGAGGATCAATTGCCGGAAATACGCCGCATGATATGTTCGATTTTGGCCGGTTATGCATGGGACCAGAGCAATCCTTACGTGCGAGAAACGAAACGGCGGCTGACTACGCTGGAACAAATCTGCGCGACGGATTGATGCATCATCAGGTTGCCGGCCGGCTCATCGGCGCGCCTGCGCCAGCAGGGTCCGGGCCTTATCGAGCAAACGCTCGGGCCGGATCATGCGGCTAGGGATTGCGCCCGCATAAATCAACCCATGATTCGCATCGAGCGTCACGACGTCGCCTTCGTAGAACTTCTGCGTGCCGATGGTGCAGGTGCGCCCCGGCCCGTCGACGGACAACGCGGCGCATCCGACCAGACAAACCTTGTTCATCTGGCGAGCGATTACCGCGGCGTGCGAGGTGCGTCCGCCGCTATGGGTGAGAATGCCGGCGGCGGCGAAGATTCCGGCTACGTCGTCGGTCACAATATCGTCGCGCACCAGCACTACGGCGTCGCCCGCAGCAGCGTAGATCTTCGCCTGTTCAACGCCCAGCGCGATCCGTCCGCTGACCGCGCCGGCACTGGCGCCAATCGCACTCGCCAGCGGGGCGTCGGCGGCACCCGGGGTGAGCTCGTCGTTGCCTATCGAATCCAGATCCAGGGCGGCGAGACGCCGGGCCGCTTCTGCCACGTCGATGATTCCCTCCTCGGCCATCTCGACCGCGATGCGCGCCGCCGCCAACGGCGTGCGCTTGGCGGCGCGGGTCTGCAGCAGATACAGCGTGTTGTTCTCGACCGTGAATTCGAAATCCTGGGCGTCGGCAAACTCTCTTTCGAGTATGTTTTGCAGGGTCGACATCGAAGCCCAGGTTTCGGGAAAGCGCGCGACCAGATCGTCGCCCGCGTCCATCGGCGACCTTCCGCCGACCACGTCTTCACCCTGCGCATTCACGAGGAAATCCAGATAGGGCTCTTTTTCTCCGGTCGCCGGATCGCGTGTGAAGCCGACGCCGGAGCCGGAACTGCTGCCGGAGTTGCCGAAGACCATCTGCTGAACGGTCACGGCAGTACCGACCACCGATTCCAGATGATTGAGTTTCCGGTACTCGGCCGCCTTGCTGCTGTTCCACGACCTGAAGACGGCAAGAACCGCTTGCTCCAGTTGCGTCAGCGGGTCCTGCGGAAAATCATCGCCGGTCGATTCGCGGAACAGGTCCAGCAGCCGGTGCGTCATTTTCCGCATCGCCAGGAAGTCCAGTTCGCGCGCGCTGTCTATGCCTTCCACCTTAAGGGTTTCGTCCAGCACGGCCGCGAGCGCGTCGACGCCGACGTCGACGCCATGCACCACCTCGGCGAACATTTGCACCAGCCGGCGATAGGAATCCCAAGCCAGGCGTGGATTACCGGTTTGACGCAACAGCCCGTGCAGCGTTTGTTCATTGAGCCCGACATTGAGCACGGTTTCCAGCATGCCCGGCATCGAGACCGGCGCCCCGGAACGGACCGACACCAGGAGCGGATTGCGGGCATCGCCGAAAACGCGTCCGGTAGCCGTCTGCAGCAGGTCGATCTGGGCCTGGAGCAAGGTCCGCAGTTCGCGGTCGGCCAAGTCCTTGCCGGCCGCATAGCGGCTGCAATAGGCGGTGCCGAGCACGAACGCGGACGGCACGTTGAGTCCGATCGCAGCCATCCGGCCCAGGTTGTACGCCTTGAATCCCATTTCCTCGACGGTGCCTTGGCGCGCCGGCCGATCCTTCCCGCCCGCTATGAAGAAGATTTCATTGAGCGACATGTCAAGCCTCCCCTGCCTGATTCAACACATGGTCCCGCAACATCAGCGCGCTGTGCATCAAGGCATCGGTCGCGGCTTCCAGGTTACCCGCCGTTTCCATCAGTGAATACAGCTGACGCATGCTGCAGGGTTGATCCAGGAGGCTGGCCTCTATTTGCCGTTCGACGCCGTCGCCCGCATGTTCGATCGCACGAATCCTGTGCGTGGATTCGAGGAATGCCTGCATGTCCTCGCGCTCTCCGCTTCGATGCACGACCCTGGCGCACTCCAAAGCCTTGACGAACTCCTGCGTGCCCGAAACGGCAAGTTCGCTCAGCTTGCTCAGGAATTGCCAAGTTTCCGGCGCCGGCAGCGGCTCGCGATTGAGCGAGAAATGATGCGCGGCTTCTTCCAGTTCGTCGGCGACGTCGTCGGCGGCGGACAGCAAATTGAGGAAGAACTTGCCGGCCTCGTCCTCCCGCACGCGTTCCCGCACTTGATTGAGCAGCTTGTCTGCCAGACTCTCCCACTTTCCGGTGCGGGCAACCAGTCTTGCCAAACTTTCGCTGTCGGCCACTGGGGCAACAATGGCCGCATGCACCGCGCCGGCGATTTCAAAGAGCAGGCCCGCATGATCGGATGCCAGATCGTACAGTTCGTCGGTGACGTTGCGCAAGTAGCCGAACAGTTCGGCCCTGATCTTGTCGACCACCAGCGCGGCGCTGGCGCCCTCGCTGCGTGCCTCGCTGCAGGTCTTGAGCACAAATTTCAGATACTCGGAGACGTTGCGGACACCGAGCTTGTCTTCCATGGTCTCACCGGGCCGGATCGCACCTTTGCTGACGAACTCAAGCGCATCGTAGACAAGTTGCTCGGCGCCCATGCTGAGAAAGGGCATGTGACCGACTTCCTGTTCCGCCGCCCAAGCCAGCAGACCGATTGCCGCCTTCTTCGACAGGAAACGTTGCAGGCGTTTGCGGGCCCGGTTCCAGTCGATGAGGAACACCAGGCGTGAACCGAGATGGCGAAGATAATCGACCAGATCGGGTTCATCCTTTGCTGCAAATACGCCGGTGGACAGGTGGTACATGCCGTCTTCCAGCGCCGACTCGTTGCGCGACCTGGTGTCGTCCCACTTGACCGGGAAATTTGCGAGCATGCCCTGGAAAAAAATCAAGCGCGGCAGATGCACGTCGGTATAGGTTACGCTCACGCTGACACCGTCGATCCGGATCACGATAACGTGCGCGTCCGTTGTGCCGATATCGTTTTGCAAGATGAGCCGCCCGCCGACGCGAGTTGCCGTGGTGCTGAGTCCCGGGTGGTCCAGCTTCAGGTAGGCGGTACGATTCAATCCCTCCATGAAGGCGGTAATCAGGCGACGGTCACGGTCCTCGATGCCATAGACTTTGGCGCCTTCGATGGTCTCCGGCGCCAGGTCCGCTTGCATGCTGTTTAGCGCTTTATGCAAGTCCATGACGACCAAATGCAAGCTGTCGGCACGTTCACGGTCGCCCGACGAAATCAGTCTGAGTTTTTCCTTGTCGACGGACTGCTGCTCATGGCCGATCGCGCTCCAGAGCGCGGCGATGCGCACTGTGAACTTATCCGCTTCGGCCGGGACGGCGCGTTGCACCGGCTCGAGCATCTGCACCAGACACTTGTCGATCTCGGCAAGAATTCGCGGCAAATGCGGTACCTCGAATTCGCCGGACTTGGCTTGGCGGGAACCGGCGATCACTTCGTCCAGCGCAGCATCCTCGATCGCGGCATTCAAGCGTTCCGAACGGAGGCTGGTCGAGCTTGCAGCGGGGTTCTCCGCATGGGCGCAGGCTAATTGAAGCAGCGAGAAATAGTACTTGACCCGATCGTTGGCTTCAATCGCATGTTCGAGCAATGTCGGCAGCACGAGCGCCGTCTCGCCGAGAACCTCCAGAATACGGTCTTTCATTGACGCACTCCCACGCTAAAATAGATTAGCCGCTCCAAGAATATCTGAATAGTCACAAGAAGCTAAAATTTTTCTGACCGCAAACTTGACCGCCGGACCATTCGCAACTATCTACATGCCAGCATAGTGGAAGAATATGTCAGGTCTGTGACGTTTTCCTTGACCTAAATCAGACCGATTGGCGCATACGCGCCTGTTTTTGCGGAACGGCGATTTCAACCTTCCATAGACGGGAATATCGCGGGCATGGCAGCCGCGGTTTCAGGTGCTTCCACAGCGGCGACAAGCCTTCGATTTGACAAAAATCAACATTGACGCGATTTAATAGACAATACAACCGGCCAATCGGAATATACTGTTTCTCCCATTGTGCAGCCCTTTGACACAAACAGCAGCCTTAGCCTGCGATTGGGTCCGCGAACAAAATTTCCGCTGTGGGTGATCATGGAAATCGAATTGAAGTTGTTGCTCGATCCGGCCGACGTTGCAGCCTTTCGCCGGCATCCGCTACTGAAGCGGCATGCGATCGCCAAACCGCGCGTGCAACAACTCACCAGCATTTACTTCGACACGCCGGACCTCCATTTTCGCCGACACGATGCGGCATTGCGGGTGCGCCGGGTGGACCGCCGCTGGATTCAGACCCTAAAAGGCGGCGGACAGGTAGTAGCGGGGTTGCACCAGCGCGACGAGTGGGAATCCCGCGTGGGCTCGCCGCATCCGGACTTGGCAGCGTTGCGCGATCTGGTCGGGCACGC
>PKWO01000042.1 GCA_003132085.1 Oxalobacteraceae bacterium
TCTTTTTCGGCCGGAACGTCTTCGTGGTCACGGAGAAAAAGACAGCCGGCAGCGGAACGGGGCCATTCGTTGCGTTTTAACGGCGAGATATTGCTTGCCTGAAGACGCGGCACAATCGCCGATCATGTCGCGCTTCATCCGCTTCATCCGCTTCATCCGAGCTTGCCGATAGCGCAAGCCCGCAGAGCCGGCAGCTTTCGCTGCGGGCTTCTGCGGATTTCTGCGGGTTTCAGTGTTCTTGCCGGATCTGCTACTCGCTTCCTGCCGCAGAACGCGCGGGGACCACTTCGAGCTTGGCTTTCGATTCTCCCCCCTTGAAGAACCGCAGCGCGCGCTTGCCCCAGTTATCCAGGTAGGTATAGGCAACCGGCACCACTACCAGGGTCAGCAACGTCGAGGTGATGATGCCGCCCATGACCGCGCGTCCCATCGGCGCCTGAAATTCGCCGCCCTCGCCGGCGCCGATGGCCATCGGCAGCATGCCGAAAATCATCGCCAGGCTGGTCATCAGAATCGGCCGCAGGCGCACCTGCCCTGCGGTCAAGATAGCGTCATGTTGCGACATCCCCTGGCGCTGCGCCTGATTGGTGAAGTCGACCAGCAAAATGGCGTTTTTCGTGACCAGACCCATCAGCATGATAAAGCCGATAATCGAAAATACGTTTAAGGTGCTGCCGGTAATGAGCAGCGCGGCAAACACGCCGATCAACGACAGCGGCAACGACGCCATGATGGCAATCGGCTGCAGGAAACTGCCGAACTGCGAGGCCAGTATCAAGTAAATGAAAATCACCGCAATGCCTAACGCGGCGACCGCGGCGCCGAATGATTCCTGCATATCCTTGGTTTGCCCGCCGACGTCGAAGCGATAGCCCAGCGGCAATTCAATCTTCTTGACCAGCGCCTGAACTTCGCTGCCGACGTCGCCGGCCGGGCGCCCTTCGACGTTGGCATAAATGCCGACGCGGCGCTGCAAGTCCTGGCGTTTGATGACCTGGGGACTGGAAGAAGAAATGAATTCGACCACCTGCCGCAACGGCACCATCACCGGCTTGCCGTCGGCAGTCAGATGACTGCTGGCGACGGTCAAATCGGCCAGATCGGCAATTTTTTCCCGCCCGGATTTCGGCAATTGCACATTCACCTCATAGTTTTGGCCGTCCGGGGCCAACCAATTGCCGGTGGTATCGCCGCCGACAAACGGCCGCAGGGCCGCGCCGATTTGCTGAACCGACAAGCCGAGGTCGCTCGCCAGTTCATTGTTTACCTTGACGATAATCGCGGGATTGGAGGCCGTCAGGCTGCTTTCAAGGTCGGTGATCCCTTTAATCGCGCCAATTTTTTTCATCACCTGGTCGGACACCACGCCCAGCTTATCCGCCTCCGGCCCCAGAATGGCAACGTAGATAGGCTTGTCGAAGCCTACCGACAACTGAACGCCGGGTATGCGTTGCAGGCGCGCGCGGATACTCTTCTCGACTTCCTTCTGCGAGCGGCGATGCGTTTGCCTGGCGTTGGTCAGCTTGAGGTCAAGTTTCGCGACGTTGCTGCCCTCGTCGGTGCCGATGGTCGAACTGACGATGTCGATTTCCGGGAAGGCCTTGAGCGCCGCTTCCACCTGACTTATTTTTGCGTCGGTATACGCCAAGCTGGAACCGATCGGCGTCTTCAGTTGGAGCGCGGTGTAACCCTGGTCCGTCTCCGGCGTAAACTCCGTGCCGATCAGCGGAACCAGAAAGAAGCTGCCGATGAATAGCGCAAAGGCGATCGCGAGCGTGGTCTTGCGCCATGCCAGCGCGCGCTCCAGAATACGTCCGTAAATAACGTGAACGCGCTCGATGCCATGCTCTATGCCGGCCATCAAGCGCGCCAGCCGGGGCAAGCGTTTGAATCTGCCCTCGGTCGGATCGGGCCAGACTGACGACAACATCGGGTCCAGCGTAAAACTGACGAACAGCGACACCAGCACTGCCACCGTGACCGTGATGCCGAATTGCAGGAAGAAGCGGCCGATAATACCTTTCATGAACGCCACCGGAACAAACACCGCCACAATCGCAAATGTGGTTGCCATCACCGCCAAGCCGATTTCCTGCGTGCCTTCGCGTGCCGCATCCCGATGGTTCTTGCCCATGCCGAGATGGCGCACGATATTTTCCCGCACTACAATGGCATCGTCGATCAGCAAGCCGATGCAAAGCGACAACGCCATCAAAGTCATGAAGTTTAGCGTGAAACCGCAGGCGCGCATGGCGATGAAACTGGCGAGCACCGAGATCGGCAAGGTCAGGCCGGTAATGATGGTGCTGCGCCAGGAGTGCAGGAACAAGAACACGATCAGCACCGTCAGCACCGCTCCTTCGAGTATCGTATCCTTGACCCGATCGAGCGAATTCCGCACTTCGTCCGAATTGGCGAAGACGGTCTTGATGTCGACATCCCGCGGTAGGCGTTTCGTCAGATCGGCCACCGCAGCCTTGATGCCGTCGCCCACTTCGACAATATTGGCGTCCTGTATTTTCAGGATCGAAAGGCTGATTGCGCGTGTGCCGTTGATGCGCGAAATCGATTTTTCTTCGCGCTCGCCGTCGACTACATCGGCCACT
>PKWO01000262.1 GCA_003132085.1 Oxalobacteraceae bacterium
TGCTGGCGCGCAGACGGGGAGCATGGGGCAACCAGATGATGCCGACGCGGCGGCACATTCGGGGGTTTTCTTTCGCAGCGGTGCGGTGAAGGCGCCAGCGTCGCCCACTGCGAGTACAGCCACGCCCGACGCGATATCTGGCAATCAGCCATTCAATCCGATGAATCCTGCGGTCGCATCGGCGCAGCCGACCGACCCGACAACGGTGCAGAACCGACAGGATCAGAAACAAGCCTTCGTCGCCAATGGCGGTGACAAGGAGACCCTCAATCCAGGCAGTCTGCAATTGCCAGCCTCTCCCTACCAGGTCATGGCCGGCACCGTCATTCCGGCAGCGCTGGTGACAGGCATCAACTCCGACCTGCCGGGACAGGTCATCGCCAACGTCACCGAAGCGGTCTACGATACGGCCACTGGTCGCTTCTTGCTGATTCCGCAGGGTTCGCGCCTGATCGGCCGCTACGACAGCCAGGTGTCATTCGGTCAGCGGCGCGTGCTACTGGTGTGGACGCGGTTGATCCTGCCCGATACCTCATCCATTTCGCTCGACCGCCTGCCCGGCATCGACCCGGCGGGTTATGCCGGCCTGGAAGATGGCGTCGATTGGCATTGGGATCGCATCCTTGCCGGTGCAGCGTTGTCCACGCTGCTCGGCATGGGTGCTGAGCTGGCAGCACCAAACAATAGTGCCAGCAACGGCGGCATCACCGTCGCTATTCGACAGAGCGCGCAGGACACCGTAAACCAGACCGGTCAGGAGATCACCAAGCGCAACGTGAGCATCCAGCCGACGCTGACCATCCGGCCCGGCTTCCCGATGCGGGTCATGGTGAATAAGGATCTGATTCTGCGGCCGTACCAGCCGCTGTTCTTCCAGAGAGGATCGTCGCAATGAATACAACCACCAGCAAGCTGCGGCTGGGACCGCTGCCCAAGACTGAGACAGTCAAAGTCACCATTGCGCTCACCACCGCGTTGAAGACCGATTTGGAACGCTACGCCGCGCTGCACGCTCAGACTTACGGGGTACCAATTGATGCCGCGACGTTGATTCCGCACATGCTCGAAGCGTTTATGGCACGGGATCGGGGGTTCAAGCGAGCAGCGAAACCGCGTACCGCCGTTGCCCAAAGACATGAAAAAACCGTCCCCGATTGAACAAGGACGGTTTTTCAAATTGGTGCCCGAGGCCGGAATCGAACCGGCACGACCCTTTCGAGTCGAGGGATTTTCTTACCACTTCGGCTTTCGCCGCCAGCGCGAACGCTGTTCGTGGTCTGGAGCACGCCTTCACCATAGCCTTGCGGCCGTAGGTGCCCGCCGTCTGCTCTCTACACCTTCCCTCGAATCTTTCGATCCGGGGCTTGGCTCGGTGTTGGCTCGGATGCTTGCAGCATCCAGGGCTTTCGCCGAATTTGACGGGCTTCACCTCCGGGGTTTCCCCTGGAGGGCTCAAATTGCTTTAAGTCCCTTGTGTCTACCGATTTCACCACTCGGGCTAGCTTGGCTCGTTATCGAACCGATGTTTCGCCTAGCTACGCTAGGCTTGTTTCAACTGTACCTCTTTACTGGCCCCTACATGACACCTAGCAGCCAGAGGGCTGTTGGTGCCATTTGTACGAAAGGCCCGGAAACCCGCGCCGTTCCTAGCTCTGCGCCTACATCCCCGATGAAAAAAAGACTTGACAAAGGGGATTTTAAGTCCGCTGTGTCTACCAATTTCACCACTCGGGCCATGTACGATCTGATGCAGATTTCGGCAACAGATACGCATTCGACATTATAAACGCTCCATGTGCCGACCGACTCCGACGGTGGGAGCCCGGCTGCATGGCGAGGCGCGATTTTAACACTCAACATGGCTGGCCGCCCATTCAACCAATGCAAAAGGCGCAATTTGCCATCATTTTCATGCATCTTCTTCCGCTTTTTAGGCTCTGACATGCAATTGGCACGCAATCTTTTTCAGGCCGAGCCAATATCACCGTATGTCACGATGCTGTCATATCCATTCAGTAGTCTCTACGCGGTCAATATTGACAATGGAGAAGCAAGAATGCGAATTCTGATGATATCGGATGTCTACTTTCCCCGCGTAAACGGGGTTTCCACGTCGATACTGACATTTCAACAGGAACTCGCGGAGCAGGGACATGACGTGCATATCGTGGCGCCCGCCTATCCAGCCGGTCACCCTGAGGTTCCTCACATTACGCGCGTAGAATCGGGTTACGTGATGCTGGACCCGGAAGATCGCATGATGAAGTCTGCCAATATCCACGCGCTGCTGCCGCAATTTCGCGATCGGAATTTCGATGTTATTCATATCCAGACGCCCTTTCTTGCCCACTACGCAGGCATCAAGATGGCCCGTTCGCTGAATATACCCACCGTCGAGACCTACCACACTTTCTTTGAAGAATACCTGTATCACTATGTGCCGCTGCTGCCCAGGTTTTTGACGCGCCGGATCACGCGCAGTCTTTCGCGCTCACAGTGCAACTCGGTCGATGCAGTGATTGTGCCGTCCGCCGCCATGAGCACGGTTTTGCAGCAATACGGTTGCCTCTCGCCTATCCATATCGCTCCCACCGGCATCCAGATGGCAAAATTCGAGTCGGGAATCGGTTCGCGGTTTCGGGCAAAGCACGGCATTCCGGAAGATCGGCCGTTGTTGCTGCATGTTGGGCGCGTCGCCCATGAAAAGAATATCGGATTTCTGTTGAGCGTGGTCGCCCGCCTGAAGACCGATCATCCGCAGATATTGCTGTTGATCTGCGGCGAAGGCCCCGCAAAAACCGATCTTCAGCAGCAAAGCAACCGCATGGGGCTGACTGACAACGTGATGTTCGTCGGTTACCTGGATCGCGAAACCGAACTGCTGGATTGCTACCGTGCCGCCGATGTGTTCGTTTTCGCGTCGCGCACGGAAACGCAGGGTCTGGTACTGCTTGAAGCGATGGCGCTGGGGGTTCCGGTCGTCTCCACGGCAGTGATGGGAACCATCGATATCCTGTCCCCCAATCGCGGCGCTCTTGTGGCCGAAGAAGAAACGGGAGACTTCGCAGCCAAAGTCTCCCGCTTGCTCGGCAACCAAGCGTTGCGCCTGTCCATTGGGGACGAAGGGCGCGAATATGCAAAGACCTGGAGCGCCCCCGCTACCGCCCGGCGGGTGGTGGATATCTATCAAGGGTTGATTGACAACAAGAATGCGCAACAATTGGCACCGGCGGGCAGCACATCCTGAATTCAACAGCCCAACCGCAGCATCGAACTCAGCCAACCTCCGGTGCGTCTCCGGCGGTTTGGCACCAATCTTGTTTTGCGTTAATTCCGCAATAAACGGCGGCCGGAGCCGTTGACCAGTGCAATGCTTGTTGACAACAGCGTCGTGAAAGCAAAACCCGCATAGAGGAAATGATTGTGCGGCGCGCAATGTTTAACATGGTTGACCAACCAATCTGGAATCGGCGACCTCCGCAAACACAAATCGTTCCTCTTACGTGCGCTACCGCACAGAATCTCTTGTAACGATGAGTAACACTCGGCGTTGAAACTTCGCTCGAAGGCGGAAGTGGGGAATGCCGGCACTCTCCGATGAGGGCGGTCGATCGCATGGATGGTTTTCTGGATCAGATAATAGGGGAAGAAAATGAACAATTTCAACAGGTATTTCAGAGTTCTGCCGTGGTTTATGGCATTACTGCTGAGT
>PKWO01000399.1 GCA_003132085.1 Oxalobacteraceae bacterium
GATGATCAGCACGCCGATGATGACGATCGAAGTCTTATAGCCAAGCTGCGGCACCAGCGTATGCAGCAATTGTCCGGCGCCGACAGCCTGGCCGATCAAATACCAGAGCACGACGATCAGGGAACCGATGGCTGCCATGGTGCGCACCGGCCCCTGCTGCAGGCGGAACGAGGCGACGTCGGCATAGGTGTACTTTCCCAGATTGCGCAAACGCTCGGCAATCAGGAACAGGATAATCGGCCAGCCGACCAGCCATCCCACCGAATAGATCAAGCCATAGAACCCGTTGAAGTAGACTAGCGCGGCGATGCCGAGAAACGACGCCGCGGACATGTAGTCGCCGGCGATGGCCAATCCGTTCTGGAAGCCGGTGATGCCGCGTCCTGCGGCATAAAAATCGGCGGCGGTCTTGGTCCGCGTGGCGGCCCAATAGGTAATGCCCAATGTGATCGCGACGAAAATCAGGAACATCACGATGGCATGCCAATTGAGGGGCGGAGCCGCCGCCGGTACGGGCGGTATGGCATCTGCGGCGCAAGCCAGATTGACGGCGAACAGCGTGGACGATGCCAGCGCCGCCGAGAGTGCAGTTTTCAATGTTCTCATTTGGAGGATTCCTCTATGATCTGTTGAATCATCGGATCGAAGGTGTTGTTGGCTTTTGTTACATAGATAGCCGTCAACACAATCGACGCCAAAATCACCCCAAAACCGATCGGCATTCCGATTGGAATCACGCTGGTGGCGGATATAGGTTGCGTCAGGAAATCCCCGCCAAACGCGACTAACAAAATAAAACCATAATAGATCACCAGTACAAGTGCCGACAGAGTCCAAGCCAGTGAATCGCGCTGTTTAATCAACTGATGGTATTTCGGATTATTCTGGATCTTGCCGGCTGAAATTAAATTCGACATAGCTCGCTCCTAGTAGCGTCTTCCATATTCAATCGTGGGCCGGTGTCAATCGCTGGCCGGTTCAGACAATCAGAACAGCTCATACTGTGTTTTTTATACATCATTTATTGGTCTCCTCCTTGTGTATTCTTTTACCTTTTGTCAGTCAAGTCTTCACATTTTGCGAGCAAATATTGATGATCAATGGGAAAAATTTATACGATAATTAACGTGCTGTAAAGGCTTGAATCTCATGGCTTTTTCAATAGACCTGCTTTTGCAGGAACAAATTGTGCGGACGTGAGCGATGCATCATCCAATTTTCCCGAAGTGCCGCAGCCATTTTGTTGTCAATACAAAGTCGCCTTTTTTTTGGCTCCGACTGTGCTGGCTAAGACAACATCCAGACTAGATGCGATTGTCGAAATATTTATTAACTGCCATTGAAATATACGAGTTGATTCTTACGCACAACTTACTCTGGCCGTCGGCGTCGATGGGATGAACCGAGGCAGCTTCCTTGGCCACCATTCCCGAAAGCAATACCAATAGGACTTACGCAAGCCGCAATTTCGATGATGAATTTTTTCATTGACGACAGCGAAATAGTGGACTGCGGCTTGCCCATTGCAATCGCACGCGACTCAGGATGCCGGCGATAAATTGACGGTCATTCTGCCAAAAATTCCCGTACCAATTCAATCTGCTCCGGTACATTCAATGCAGGCGCATGTCCGCACTTGGGGACCGTAGCGATCCGCGCACGCGGGCCGCGTTGCGCCATTTCTTGCGTTGTCTCCGACAGCAACAGATCGGACGTTTCGCCACGCAAAACCAACGTTGGCATGTCAAGCGTATCGTAGGCATCCCATGAATCGTAATCTTTTGGATGGAGAATAAATTGCCGCACCATTGCCGGATCATAGTGCGTGGTGATCTTGCCGCTTGGCAAGCGTCTTACCGAAGTTTCTGTCATACGACGCCATTGCGCGTCGCTTTGCCAGCCGTATGGAGCATATATGGTTCGAAAATATGCCTCTAACTCCGTGACCATGTTGAATTCCGGCGGATTGCCGGCGTAAGTTTTGATTCTGTTTATCGCGGCAGGATTCAGTATGGGGCCGTTATCGTTGAGAACCAGATGACTGATACGCCCCTTGAGCGTAGTCGCGGCGGCATGGGTGCCAATCGCACCGCCCATTGACGTTCCGAGCCAGCGCATCCGGTCGATCCCCAACTGGTCGACCAACGCCTGCGCGATGCGCGCATAAAAGGCACTGCAGTATTCGTTGTCTGGATCGGGACTCCACTGTGACAAACCCCGTCCAATCGTGTCGGGACAATAAATATGATAGGTTTCAGCCAAAGCGAAGGCCAATTCGTCAAAATCACGGCATGTGCGTGCCAAGCCGTGCCACAAAATCAAATTCGGTGCGCCCTTGCGGCCCCATTCGACAAAATGAATTTCACGCTCACAACATTGCAGGTAATGAGAAATCGGTTGCATATCCATATCCCAATTCAATTATATTAATTTAATATATAGTGCAAGCGGCGCGAACGCTTGCCTTTAGATTTTGCGCGGTTTTCAATATTGGCGACGGTTTTTTTGTTACGGTCGCCAGTTAAGCCAACTTTCCCTATACTCTATTCTGGTTGTGTGTCGGGATCGCCGACATGACCTGAAAGCGCATTTTGCCATTGCAAGCGGCGTGTGTTCACCTATTTAAACGTAAATCTCGACTCATGGAAATTCGAAGAGCAACAGAAGCCGATTTTGTGGCGATGTGGACCATCTTTCACGCGGTCGTTGCTACCGGCGACACCTATGTCTTCTCCGCTGCCACCAGCCGCGAAGATGCCCATGTGTATTGGCTCGGCCCAGACATCACGACGTATGTGGCGGAAGAGAACAAATCGATCGTTGGTTTCTATAAGCTGATTTCCAATCGCCGTGACCTTGGCTCTCACGTTGCCAATGCGTCCTTTATGGTTGATCCTGCGGTTAGCGGAAAAGGCGTCGGCAAAGCAATGGGGAAGCATTGCCTTACCGAAGCGAAGAAGGCGGGCTACTTGGCGATCCAATTCAATTTCGTGGTCAGCACCAATAAAGGTGCGGTGGCTCTGTGGAAGAAATTGGGCTTTGCTATCGTTGGTACGCTTCCACAGGCTTTTAGGCACCAGCAGCTGGGCTATGTTGACGCTTTCGTCATGCATCGATTCCTTGATGACATTGTAATATAGTAATTTTCCAGGTGGTCAGAGTGAGGATACAAAATCATCCTTCGCACACCTGTCAGATTTGACATAGCGCTGTTACATTTATCATCATAAAATAAACAATCGAAAAACCAGGCTTGTATTATAAAGATACTAAGCTGCGAGTTGGTGCGTGATCTGATTTTCCACGACAGAGGTTTTAGAATGACGAGAGACGAGTGCCTTGGTGCCGCCAGCTCAGCCTTTGATGGGGCATTTGCCTGGGCAAAACGGGGGTATTGGCAAATCAAGATCGAAACAACGCCGTTGCGCACGCTGGTGCTGTCAAAGGACTTTGTTCAAAAAAATATTTTTGAAGACCAAATGAAGGCCGAGGAATTTCAACGACTGATTCAGGACATTCCGTCCGACCAATGGTCAACCGGCGAGGATGGCTGTTTGTTGCACCTGATGCGATGAAGCATCGATAGTCACTGCACTAATGCTTCATGACAATCAAGCCGGCAATTCCATTGGTCGGCGTGAATGTCGAAATTGACGTACCCGACGAACTGGTTGTCGCCGCCGTGTTGCCGGTAGCCATGCCATAGGTCAGAATTGCGCCTTGCGCGCCGGCGAAAAAATGGCCTTGCAGATAGCCGTTCGAAATCGGGCTGCACGACACGCCGCTGCAGGTTACTGTATTCACAAGGCCATTGGCGCCGTTAAGCGAACTGTTGGTCTTGAAATCGCCACCGCTTAACGGGATATTGTTTGCCGTAAGATTCCAGGTACTGGTATTGGTTGCCGAGTTAAAACTGACGTTGACGCCGGAATTGACCTTGGCACCGGCGAAGTCGGCGGTCAGCGTGGCTGAGTTCAGGGTTCCGACATTGCCTTTGAAATCGGTCGGATTGGTGTTGCCGGCCACCGTATAGGTCGCCGTGCCGGTCAACGGCAAATTGGCAAAGGTGTTGCTCAAGACCGATGTCGTCAACCAGTGAATGCTGCGGTTCGAATTGTCAATCGCGCCCAGCAGGGTCGAGCCATCCAGGCTGTAAATATTCACCGTGCCGCCGGCCCAACGCCCCCATGATACCGTGATGCCTCCTATTGTCGTCGACCCCATGTCCGTATTCACTGCGGTGCCGATTTTGATCGTGTCCAAAGGCCCGTTATCGCTCGGCCCCGGCACCTTAATGGAAGCATTGGCGGGCGTATAGCCGGCTGCCGGACCGACGAACGCCGTCAGACCGCCGACGCTGTCAACCACGGTTGCCGCCGCCTGTTCGCCCCCGCCAATGCTGCCGCGATAAAACGCCCCGTAATTCGTGTTAGCGCCGCTGCCGCCTGCGGAAGCATTCGACACATCGTCCAAGCCGTCTGTAATAGCCACCGCGCGAAACGGCGTATTGACATCCTGCGTCGGTCCGGCAAATGCGGCTACGCCCTGGATCAGGTTGTTGATAAACGAAACGTTGGATTGTCCGGCGCCGCTGGAAGTCGGCGCCGCATCTTGCACCGAATATTGCAACGCGGCGCCGTTCAAGCCGGTTCCAGTCAAAGATCCGCTCAAATTGCCGGCGGAATAACCGCTATTCGCTGAGCCGACGCTGGCCGTGCTGCTAATCGTCACGCCGTTCTTGGTCAAGGTGACGCTGCTGCTGCATTGCGAAGAACAATTCGAATAGGTCGAAAACTGCGGACCGTTGAGTTGCATGGCGCCGCTCTGCATGACCCAGTTATTGCCTGCGACCGAGAAATTCACGCTGGCATTGACCAACTGCGTGGTGAAATTGACGCCGAGGCTGGCACTGTTCAAGGTGCCTACATTGCCGTTTTGATCGGTCGGGTGCGTGCCGCCCAACAGCGTGTAGTTGGCGTTGCCGGTCAGCACTTGAGGGAGGTAGTTCGGCGCGGGG
>PKWO01000522.1 GCA_003132085.1 Oxalobacteraceae bacterium
CTGATGAAAGGCGCACTCCACACCGATGAGCTGATGCATGCGGTAGTAGCACCGGAGACCGGCTTGCGCACCGCGCGGCGTATGAGCCACGTATTTGCCATTGACGCCCCCGGCTATCCGCGGCCGCTGTTTATCACCGATGCCGCACTGAACATATCTCCAACGCTTGAAGAAAAGCGCGACATCGTGCAAAACGCCATCGAACTCGCGCATGCGCTTGGCATTATGCAACCCCGCGTGGCATTGCTGTCGGCGGTCGAAACCGTCACCTCCAGCATCAGGTCCACGCTCGACGCTGCGGCACTATGCAAAATGGCGGAACGCGGCCAGATCACAGGCGGCATTCTGGACGGGCCATTGGCCTTCGATAACGCGGTATCCGCAGAAGCCGCCGCCGCCAAGGGCATTGTTTCGCCGGTTGCCGGTGCGACCGACATCTTCGTGGTGCCCGACATTGAGGCCGGAAACATGTTGGCGAAACAGCTTGAATACCTCGCCGACGCCGAAGTGGCCGGCATCGTACTCGGCGCGCGCGTACCGATCATGCTGACGAGCCGCGCCGACAAGACGCTGGCACGGCTGGGTTCCTGCGCTATTGGATTGTTGCTTGCACGCCATAAAGTCAAGGCGGCAACATGACAAATCGCGCTATCCTCGTATTGAACGCAGGTTCTTCAAGCATCAAGTTCTCGCTGTTTCATCTGCATGTATCCGGCAAGACCGGTTTGTTGTGCGATGGCCAGTTGTCGGGCATTGGGCAAGACGCCCATTTCCGCGCGACAGATGGCGGCGCTGGAAGACTGGTCGACCAGCACCTGCCGCAGGGAAGCAGCCACGAAGATGCGCTTGGCGTCCTGCTGAATTGGATTAACAGCCATTTTTCGGAGAAGGAGCTGATTGCCGCAGGACATCGGGTGGTTCATGGCGGTGCTCGCTATGCCGCTCCGGTATTCATTGACGCCAATGTGCTCGATGAACTGCGCCGCTTGATACCGCTTGCTCCCTTGCACCAGCCGCACCATATCGCGGCCATCGAAGCATTGCAAAAGCTCCACCCCACGCTGCCTCAAGTCGCCTGTTTCGATACCTCGTTTCACCATACGCAAGCGACGGTTGTCACGAGCTTTGCGTTACCGCGCGCGCTCACCGCCGAGGGGATACGCCGCTATGGTTTCCATGGCTTGTCGTATGAATATATCGCCAGCGTGCTGCACCGAGTGATGGGGCCGGAGCTGGCCGGCGGACGGATTGTGGTCGCGCATCTGGGCGCCGGCGCCAGCATGTGCGCGATGCAGAATGGCAGGAGTGTTGCTACCACCATGGGTTTTACCGCGCTTGATGGATTGCCGATGAGTCGCCGCTGCGGGAATCTGGATCCCGGCGTTGTCCTCTATCTGATGCAAGAAAAAGGGTTGAGCGCCGATGCGATCGCCAGCCTGCTGTATCACGACAGCGGCCTGTTCGGAATATCCGGGATCAGCGACGATATGCAAACCCTGCTGGCAAGCGACGATCCGCATGCTGCGGAAGCCATTGATCTGTTCGTTTATCGCATCAGCCGCGAGTTGGGCTCGCTCGCCGCTGCGCTAGGCGGCCTTGACGCCTTGGTTTTCACGGCCGGCATTGGTGAACACGCAGCCGAAATCCGGCGCCGCGTGTGCGCCGCCGCGGCTTGGCTGGGCGTTGAAATTGAATCGCGGGCGAATGCCAACGGCGAGCCGCGCCTGTCTCCTCTAGGGAGCAAGGTGTCTGCCTGGATGATCCCGACCAATGAGGATCTGATGATCGCACGGCATACTCGACGGCTGCTGTCGCTCAGATTGCCCGCAGAGCAGGTATCCGCCGATAAAGCCGTGCCCACGAATATGAAGTAGATATATGACGTAGATATATGAAGCAGATCATGAAGAGGACTGTGATGAAAAATACGAATATGAATACGAATATGAATGCGGACACGAAAGCCAGCGGCCCCACCGGTGAGAGTCAATTGCCTTGGTGGTCCGACGCATCCACCCAATGGCTGGAACAATGGCAAAACCTGTCCAACTGGCCGGTGACAGGGAAAACGAGCCGGCCCGGCAGGTCGACGCTTGCCGCACCCACTGTAATTCCCGCCGTATACGACCCCGCGGTTGAGGTCGAGGCACCCAGTACGTTTGACCGCGTCATACATGCGAACATGGCGCGCGCCACATCCGGGATTTCGCCGGCCAGCCTTGCGCTTGCCTATTTTGATTGGGCCGTGCACTTGTCGGTGTCACCGGGAAAGTGGGCTCGATTGGTAGAGAAGACCGTACGCAAATCGGCTCGACTTGTGAATTACATACCGCGGGCCTTTTCTGGTACCGCGCAAATACCCTGCATCGAACCCCTGGCGCAGGATCGGCGCTTTCGCGAGGACGCATGGCAGCACTGGCCGTTCAATTTTTATTCGCAAGCATTTCTGCTTCAGCAGCAGTGGTGGCACAACGCCACCACCGGCATCGAGGGTGTGTCGGCGCATGATGAGCAAGTTGTCTCTTTTGTCGCTCGGCAACTGCTCGACATGGTGTCCCCGGTGAATTTCATTGCCACCAACCCGCTGGTACTCGACGCGACGCTCAAGGAGCACGGCCTGAACCTGCTGCGCGGGCTACACAATTTTCAAGAAGACCGGGAACGCGCGATCGGCGGCAAGCCGCCGCTCGGCGCAGACGAATTCCGGCCGGGGGACAAGGTCGCGGTGACCCCCGGCAAGGTGGTCTTTCGCAACAAACTCATTGAGCTTATCCAGTATTCACCCACTACTCCGCAGGTTTATGCGGAGCCGGTGTTGATCGTTCCTGCATGGATCATGAAGTACTATATTCTCGACCTGTCGCCTGAGAATTCCCTGGTGCGTTATCTGGTCGACCGCGGTCATACCGTGTTTATGATCTCGTGGCACAACCCCGGCGCCGATGACCGTGATCTGGGCATGGAAGACTACTTGCACCTTGGCGTGCTGGATGCACTCAAGGCGGTCACGGCGATTGTTCCTAATTGTAAGGTCGACACGGTCGGCTATTGCCTTGGCGGCACGCTCCTGGCGATTGCCGCAGCCTATCTCGCGCGCGAGCCCGACCCCGTTATTCATTCGGTCACCCTGCTGGCCGCCCAAACCGATTTCACCGAGGCGGGCGAGTTGATGCTATTTATCGACAATAGCCAGCTCAGCTACCTGGAAGACACGATGTGGGATCAGGGCTATCTCGACACCAAGCAGATGGCCGGCGCCTTCCAGCTATTGCGGTCGAACGACCTGATCTGGTCGCAGGTGGTGCAAGAGTACCTGATGGGGCGCCGCGCGCCGATGACCGACCTGATGGCGTGGAATGCCGATGCAACGCGCATGCCGTACCGCATGCACAGCGAGTATTTGCGCCGCCTCTTCCTCAACAACGATTTGTTTGGGGGCCACTATCAGGTCGATCGCCGGCCGGTCGTGCTGGAAGACATCCTCGTGCCTCTGTTTGTAGTGGCGACCGAGAAGGACCATGTCGCCCCGTGGCGATCCGTCTATAAGATCAGGCTCGCGACCGAGACCGACATGGTATTCGTTCTCGCCAGCGGCGGTCACAATGCCGG